>JAYUVA010000163.1:0-5227 GCA_043754375.1 Candidatus Kuenenia sp.
CCGTACTGAAGCCATTATATGGTGCTCATTTTGCGTCTTTCTCCGCGCAGGCCGACGGCGTTTACCGTTGCGGTTCCAGTGCCGCATGTGAATTCAGCCTTGAGTTCTCCGGAGCGGAGTCCACCCACTGCACCTTCATCCGCAAAGCCGGGACGTTTTCAGTCAACCGCATTGATGGCCGCGTCTGGATCAACGATCTGCCTGTAAGAGGCGTAAACCGACTCACCGAAGGCGACGTGATCTCGCTTGGGCCTGTTTCCTATCGTCTGGAGTTTCTGGACGCGCCGTCGTATCCGCCAGAGCCCGACGATCGACTGTCGATGCCATGCAGGTCTGCCGCGATCGTTGCCCTGCGACCGTCCGACGTGACTGGGGAATCACTTCCGATCCCGGTCGTGATCGCCATGCCGTGCGCTCAGGACATGTCCGTCCGGGCGACGTTGCAGAAGGAGATGGAAGAGCATCAGCGACTGTTGACCCTGCGCCAACAGCAGCTTGCCGAACTTTCACAAATCGTGCGAGAGCGAGAACGCGATGCAGACTCGCGCCTGATCGCGATCGAGGAACGATCCTCTCAGTTGACGGCGCAATGGAACGACCTGGCACTTCGGCAGGAACGACTCGCCACGCAGGAACGCGAAAACTCTTTGCGATCAATGGAAGCGGATCGACAGCGTCAGGCCCTGACAGATCAGCAGCGACAGTTGTCAGAAGCGGCGGAACAGAATTCCCGAACGCTGGCGGCGGTTGAACAGGCGCAGCTGGAGCATTCAAGGCAGGAGGCAGAACTTTCAGATCGGGCAAAAGCACTCGCGGACGCGGAACAAAAATCCGCCCTCGTTGCTTCTGTCAACGCCGAGACTCGCAGCATGGAACAACTGGCCGCCATTGCGGCACAGAACGAAGCGGCCGTGCGCGAATGTCAACAGGCTCACCAGGCTCAAATCGAACTGCGACAGCACCAACAATCTCTGGAGGCCCGGCATTGGGCTCTTCAGGAATGGCAATCGGAGCTTGATTCACGGGCGAACGAGGTTTCTGCACGATTGCTGACATTGAAATCGTTCAGACGTCAGCAACGTGCTGCTCAGACCGTGGCGGCAGAACAGGCCGCATCGCAGGTCGCCGTTGATGCGGAGAATCTGAGGGCTGCCGCGATCGAGGCGAAGCGGGAAGAGCTGGATCGCCGGGAAGCCGAGATTGTCGCCGCGGAAGAACGCTTTGCCGAAACACGAACGTCTGCCGATGCGATCGTACAGGCAGCGGAATCAGAACGAACAGCCTTGCTGAGCGCCAACAAAGACCTGCTCTGCGAACGCAACTTTCTGTCTCAACTGCGTCTGGATCTGGCCGGCCGCGAAACTGGGATCGCCGAGCGTGAAGTGCTGGTTGCCCGACAGTTGGACGACATGCGCAACCGATCCGCCGTGCTTGATCTGCGTGATGCGCAACTGATGGACCGTGTATCGGAAATCGACGGCCGCGCTGCTGATGTGCATCACCGTATTCAGCAGTTTCAGAGCGATCGACATGCTCATCGTGAGACGGACGGCAACGCGCCGCCTGCTGCCGAAACGAACTCGGACGCGGTCGAGAATGCTGCGGAACTGTTGGCGGCGCGGCAGCAACTGGAGGAAATGCAGCAGGCTCTGACGGTCATTGAATTTGAACGGGCTGCGACGCTGGCCGAGCGTGAGCCGCTGTTGTCCGCCGTGCGGGAACTGCAAAAGGCTCTGCAGGATGCTCGGCGGGACGTCGAAGACGCTCATCGGATAAAAAGCGATTCGAGGTTGCAGGAACAACGCCTGCAGCAGGCTTATCAGTCCATTGAAGAACATTGCCATACGCTGCAGTTGAGTGAATCGAAACTCTTGCAGTCGGCTGAGCAGTTAGAATCGCTGCGTGCTGAGTTGGCTGAATCTGTTCGGGAACGTGAAACGCTGAACGCCCAGCTGGATGTGTATTCTCTGCCGGCGAACGACGCATCGCCGGTGCTACAGACCATTGCGGTTTCCGGTTTCGCTGAATCCTCCGAAGCACTCTCACGGGAATTGGATCAACGCGCGGAACTGCTGGACCGACGCGATGAAGAACTACGTGAACGAACGAGGAAAATCCAGCAGACTGAGGGCGACGTCGAATCCCAGCAACGGCTGTTACTGGATGCACGTCAGCAACTGGAACTCGCCCGTGCCGAAATCCAGTTGGCCATGAGGAAGTACACAGAACCCGCGCAGGATGTGGCATCACCATTGCCTGGACCGCTACTCGGTTCATCAGTCGCTGCTGAGGTGATATCGGATCGCCCGTTGACTCGTCCGACACATCCGGAAGTTGAACCGGATGATTGCGAGTCAGAGGCCCCCTCAAACTTTCCTGCGACGGATCTGCGATCTGAACTCGCCGGACTGTTCGGGCTGCGGAAACCGACTGCGGAAACCGTGACGCCACTGCCATCGGCCGCGTATGTGGATGAGTCTCAACCGTCGGGCGAAAATCAATCCGTCATCTTCCATTTCGATTCCGATGCCGCTCAACTGGCAGCGACGGAATCGATGAGGGCTGTTTCCGGTGAAGAGCTACCACCTCGAGAAGAGAACTCCGACGGTTATGTTCGTGACTATATGGAACAACTGCTGTCACGCAATCGCAAATCCGCCGGTATCGCGCTGCCGAGTGAACTGAAAGCAGCCAAAAATAAGAAGGATCCGGCAGCATCCCTCGCCGCGAAAACTGCCGGGGAACCTTCGCCTAAATCCCCACCGAAAGTGAAATCTTACATCGAGCTGTATATGGCCGGGGACATGGGGAATCTGGAAAACAGCGAGGCATTGACGATGTCCGAGCCCGCTGTTGAGGTCAAAGGCGCCGCAGCGTTAAATGAGGAACGACCTGTTCAGCCACGCCAAAAAATGGATCTTCTAAAACTGAAGGAGAATATGGAATCCTTCCGCACACTGTCCGCGCTGTCTGTTGAGAACGCTCTGGCGTCACACGCCATCAAAGTGGAGCGTCATGGCTTCAGCGGCCGCGCGGTATTTGCCGCTCTCCTGATGATGATCACTCTGCTCCTGGGAACAGCGAATGCCTACGGTACGATAGACTCACCTGTGCTGATGTGGGTCACGCTCGCAGCGGCGATCGCGATTTTTACTGAATTGTATCGTCGATACCTGGCCATCGCTGTTCATACACGTAGTCCGATGGATCTGCTGTTTACTGCCGATCACGCGAAGGGTCCTGTTCAACAATCCGTAAAGCGGACCGCTGCTGCCGTGGCCGGTCCTGCGTCCCGAAACGATCTGTCTGTCGATCAACACAGCGGCGTGCCACCCGCCACGTTCGTTCACCCGGAATCTCCGCTTGCTGAAACACTGATGTCGTAGGGCTAATGCTGATCGTCGCGTGTCACCACTGGCTCAACTTTTGTATGGCCGACGACTTCTCTTTCTGACTCCGCGTTCTCTGATCACTGACAAACGACTGGTTTGCGGCTATCATCGGTTTCATAATCCTTTGACTGTTTCACCGGAGTTTGTCTGTGTCTGTTTTCCGCCGTTTGAGCCTGCTGATCCTTTTTGTCTCGTTTGAGGGTTGCTCTGGCGACACGCCGCAGCAGCCGACCGTTTCCAAAGTGAGCAAGGCTGAAGTGGCGGCGATCAAGGCGCTGCTGGCAGCCGGGGCGACTGTCAAGACTGATGAAGCCGGCTCCGCAACCGATATAAATCTGAACAAACTCACGTTGACCCCGGAAACGCTGGATTTTCTTCCGGATTTGATTTCACTTCGGACCCTGAATCTCGCTGATTCGTCGTTCAGCGATCAGTCTTTGCCGGTGCTGGAAAAGGTCACACCGCTGTTGGTCCAGCTCGATCTTCGTGGTTGTCAAATCTCTGACAAAGCGGCGGCCGTTATCGCTCGATTCACCGGATTGCGGGCTCTCCGCCTCAATGGAAAAAACGGCAAAACCAGTATCGGCGATGACGGTGTCAGGACTCTTGCGGCCTGCAAATCACTGAAAGTTCTTGCACTGGACGATCTCACCTTTGTCGGCTCAGACGGTTTGGCTGCGCTGACGGGTCTTAAAGACCTGGAAGAGCTCTATCTCGCCGGCACCATCGTCGATGATGATTCGTGCCGGCTGATCGCTGAGTTTCCGCTGCTGAAGAAGCTTCGACTTGCCAGAAATCAGGTCAGTGATGCCGCGCTGGAAATACTTTCTACTTGTTCCGCACTGGAAGAATTGGACCTGAGTGAAGACTCGCTCATCACTGACGCAGGTATGGCTCATGTCGCAAAGCTGCGAGAATTGAAAAAACTCAATCTGTGGCGGGTTCAGATCTCTGACGATGGCGCCCTGATGCTGGCTCCACTCACCAAACTTGAATGGCTGAATCTGGACAATACTAAGCTGTCGGACGCCGGCTTGCCCGTGCTGAAGAATATGACGGCACTCACGTTTCTGCATCTTGGATCCACTCAGGTCACCGCTGCCGGAGCACCTGCCCTCTTCCATCTTAAGTCACTCAAGGATCTTAAGATCACCCGCACGGCTCTCGGTTCAAGCACCACGACCGTCGCTGAGCTGAAAAGAAATCTCCCTGATGCGGCTATTCAAACTGAATACGTAGAAAGCGAGTGAGCCTGATTCGGTTGTTGATAACCTGTTGACAGCTTCACTTCGAGTTTCGTCGTGATGACGTCGGTTGGGGGCCTGTCGTTCCTGCTGTTCGCTGCCGGTGTTCGTTCTTCCTTCGTAATTTGCCCCTCCTGAATTCGTTTCCCCTGAGTTTCCGTGCATGTTTTCACACGGCCCAACTTCCTGAAACTCTGCGTTTATTGCGTTCTTTTGTGGTTCGAATCAACGTTGTCAACACTCTAACGGTTCACTTCTACCACTTCTACTTTCTTTAAATTCCTTATTTGAATCGCACGTCTCAAACGCAAAGAAAGCCTCGTTGATGTGACTCAACGAGGCTCCTCAGACGATTTTCTTCGCTTGGACGTTCTGCTACTCCATGAAAAAATCTGTCGGGCCACGGAACGTATAGTACGGATACTGAACCTGCGCAGGCGCAGCGTTTTCTGGTGGATACATCAGATTCTGAGGAGTGTGATAAGTGTGGAAATTTCGATGTACGGGATGGAAAGGCAAATTACATCCGGCACCCTGACAATTCGCTGCACTATGATGACCACCGGAGCCGCCGTGAGAGGGTGGGCAAGC
>JAYUVA010000164.1:0-66760 GCA_043754375.1 Candidatus Kuenenia sp.
GCCTTCGAAAATAATCCAGAAGAAAATGTAGTGGAAACTTTTGCCACGAAACCCACGAAAACATTGCCTTTTTTGATTGAGCTGGGGAAGTCGGGTTAGCGCATGCTGACACGCAAACCCAGGTCAAAAACCAGCTTTTTGATTTTTTTTCAACCTCTCCGCGAGGTTGTGAATACGATTTTCTATCTCAACCGCACGGGAGTTCAATGGGAACTGCTGCCGCACGATCTGCTTTCCAAACGTACTGTGTATGACTACTTTGCCAAATGGCGTGACGATGGAGCTCTGGACAAAATTGTGACAGTTCTGCGGATGCAAATCCGAAAGCAGGAACGACGCGAAGCGGACCCCAGCGTGGCTTGCATCGACACGCAATCCACCAAGACAACAGAAGTCGGCGGTCCGGAACGTGGTTACGATGGCAGCAAGAAAATTAAAGGCCGTAAGCGTCATCTGCTGGTGGATTCGCTGGGGCTGTTGATTGTGGTCGTAGTGACCTGTGCCAACGCGGATGACGGCACAGCGGCTCCTCGGCTGATTGAGAAAGTTGATGAGAACGTTCAGCCTCGACTGCAGGTGATCTTTGGTGATAACAAATACAATAACCGATCTCTTCAGGCATGGCTGAAGGAAAACCGGCCGAATTGGCGGATCGAAGTTCAGTCTCCATCGCCGGGAACGAAAGGGTTCAGCCCGGTGCGGATACGCTGGGTGGTGGAACGCAGCAATGCCTGGCATGGACGCTGTCGCCGAAACAGCAAGGACTATGAACGTCGCCCCGATTCCTTAGAAGCCATGATCAAGCTCCGCCATATTGGCATCATGCTCCGCAGATTAGCTCTCACAAAAGAACCCGACTTCCGCGATCGCAACTCAGCTCCAGAACTTGAAAATACTCAGCAAATCTCAGCCTGATATTTCCGGATAGTTTCTAAGACCGGATTTCAAAGGGAGTTTCTTTTTTCTCCTCCGATTGTGCTATCGGGTCCGACAGCTATCGAGGGTTGCTTGATTGAGGACTAGCCAAGTGCTACACTGTTGACCGTCAGCCGAAGCACTTTGCGGCTTCGATGCCGCGAGGCGCTCCATCGGACTTGACGCTTGAGGAGTATCAATGACCAACGGTCGCGTGTTCAACTACACGGAAGAAGCGTTGGTGGTCTACTTGCGCGGCGATTGCGAGTCGATGGGGTACGTTCTGGGTCCGGGCGACATGACTCCGGAGAAAGCGGATCCGGACGTTTTCGTTCATCTGGACGCCGATGCCAACTCCATTCGCGGCCATCAGAACGGCTGGAAGATCGAGCCGAACTGTCGGACGTACGTTTATCGAAAACCAGGACGTTTCCCGTTCGGACCGGTGGAGCACGACCTGCATTGCATTCCGAGCGACATCACGCGCTTGGAACCGGCCTACACGAAAGTCGCACTCCGGCCGGCAAGCGGCGCGGGCTCCGATTTCGGCCTATCCGCGCCGATGAAGGGTGATCACGACGGGTTCCAGGCGTTCGAGTGGCAGAACACGTTTGCCGTCGAGGAATCTCCCGGGGTCGAATGCCGCGTGCACCAGAGCGAGCGTCGCCTCAAGTTTCGTTTCCGGGAAACCAGAACGGCGCGTTTCATTCGCAGCGGGCTTGAGATCACGGTACGTATCAAGCCGACGGAGTTCGCCGGTCTGCAGCAAGAAGAGCGGATGCGGATGCCCGACGCGCTGCGGCGGGCGTTGGCCGATTATTGGAATCGGGCGGTGAACCCAACGGGATCGAAGAAGCCGCTGCGATTTCGCGCGGAATGGGTCGATAAAGAAGAGGATGCGACGGTACAACTCCGCTCCGGCAGCGATGTCGCGTCCAAAGCGGGAGAGTGGCGAATCGACATGACGCCCGCCGCGCTGGCCCACGAGTACGGCCACTTGTTGGGGCTGATGGACGAGAAATACTTGTTTCGCCGCTTGGAACTGCGGAACAAGCGCGTCGTCACGCTCGCCGAACAGCGCGAGGCGGAGCGGCGCGATTTTCCGGACCGTTCCGCGCGGCGAATCGTTCCGCGCGGAAACGAAGCCGATCGCAAGCCCAACATTATGGAAAGCGTCGAGGGGCCCGAGCCGTCGGTCGATCAAACGCTGGTCGATTCGGTATACACCGCGCGGAACGTCCAAGTTCTTCGATTTCGTTAGCGACTCACGGTCGCGAACGACGACGCGGTTGCGGCGATACACCTTAAAACGGCACCCGAGATTCCAACACTATGGCCAACCGTTACATCTTGCTGAATAGCGCCATGCCGCCGTCGAGTGCGGCGGGACTCATCTATCCAGTTTGGAAGATTTCAGGTCCCACCTCGTTCGAGTGGGGCCTGATGACCTCGGCGGCAGGTGACAACCAATACTTGCGAACCACGCTGGAGAAATTGAGGCTGGTCGAGGATGCGAGCAACGGCGCTTGGACGGTTTACACATGGCCGTTCACGCCGGCCTTCGATGGAAGCACGCTGTTGTCGGCGTATCCGAATTTCGGTAGCCCGGCGGATATTACGGGGCTCGACGCCTGGAAGTTGCCTGCGGGGACGCAGGTCTTCACTCAGTACACATTCGCGGGCACGGAAACGAATACGGACTTCAACTTGCTGAAGTTTCGGCCTACGGCTCCGTCTGCAGTCAGCTTGGGACCGGTCGGCTCGTTGGTCAACGCCTCGTTCGTATGGCATTTCGGGACGGCCTCTCCGGTAATCGCCGCAGATCGAGCGCTCAATTTGCCCGCCGACTTGTTTTTGTTTCGTTACGAGGACGGTTGGGGCGGGCCGCTGAAGCTGAACAACGCCCCGTTTATCGCGGGCGTGACCGACCGATTAAGCGACAACGCCGGTCGGCGGTCGATCTTGAAGCTGGCCGACGGATCGTATCGGCTGGAACTGAGGTTCGACGCGCCGTTTTCGCCGTCGTACTTCGGGAACGGCATCTGCCAAATCACCATCGCCGAAGCAAGCATCAATCTCGGATTCGGCGAGGAGGAAGGGAACGCGCTGGCAGTCTACCTGCACGACCCCGCCGCGCGCGCTTGGTTGAACGTGCGGGTCGATATGTCGCCGATCACGGCGGTCGGCACGAAACTTCCGTCGCTCGTGATCCCCACCGGCCCGCCGGCGGCGGCGTTTGAGCTGAAATTCGCCCTGGGGGGATGGGACGGTGCTCCTTTGGCGGGCGATTTGACAGGACCGGCGCTGTTGCCATTTCAATTCGACGACCGGGTCCATAGTCGCGGCGGATTCGAATTCAATCCCGACGTGTTTCGACACGATCCGGCGCATTCGGTCGTTGACCTGGTATCGATTCTCTCCGACGTCGCGGGTTCCGATCTGGATCTGAGCGACTTGGCGGAGGGCGCGGACGTCGCGATCAAGCTGTCGCAAGCGCCAGTCAATCGCATCCCGATGACGCTGATCGACGGCGACCGCAAGGTTCGAATTCCGCTTTTGCTGGCGCTGGACGCCGGGCCGCTGCTGGGACGCCTGTCGGTCGTCTTGTGCCTCGACCTCGACTTGGTTTCGTTACGGCTCGTCGTACCCGCGACCCCCGATGGAAGGCCCGAGGGAAGAATCGATTCTTTCCTCGCGACGGCTGGCAACACGGACGACATTCAATTGCTGGACTTAAAGGCGTCCGCTTTCAAGGTACCTTCGCGCGCGATTGACTTCGCGACGTTCGCCACGCGACTCCCCGACGGTTACTTCGACAGCTTGACGCACCAATTCGTGTTGCTGCAGCGTACCGACCCCGCTGCGCCCCCCGCGCCTTCGATCGCATTTCCGGGAGATTTGGCCTCGACGGCAGGCACGTTCGACGGTCGTCTGGAATTGAAACTGCGGACGGTGAACTTCAAGGATTACGCGCCGGACCATCCGCTGGCTCAGGTCGGAATCGGAGGCGGATACGACGGGGTGCTCTTGGCGGTGGGCAAAGAGGGGGTGACGTTCCACGCGGAATTGAAGACGCAGCAATCAATCGAGCTGATGGAGGCGACGGCGTCGTTGAAAAGCGTGGAATTGCGGGCGTTACCCAATCTCCCCAACGGCGACGCCAGCGAGATTTTGATGATCGACAGCGGGATCGTGAAAGCGCAGGTCGCCTTCGAGATGGACTTGCCGGGCTTCGAGAACGCCTCGATCGCCGGGACTTTCGAGCTTCGCCGGACCCGGCGCGACGGCCCGCCGTCCGTCGTGGCCACGTTCGACGTCCGCCCGAACGATCCGCCGGTGGTCGGCGAACTCGGTTCGAAGTTCTTTGAAGCCGAACTAACACGAATCGCGCCCGTGCTTTCGTGGGAAGCCGGGAAGTGGAAGGTCTCGGTGCGGGCCTGGGGCTTCTTCGCGATCGCCGATCGGGTCGATGGTTCGGCGGCAGGGACATTTAAGGACGAAGCTCGGCTCACGTTTGAAGCGTTGGAACTCACGAACCTGCACAAGCCTGATGATGTAGAAGTCACTGTGAGCATTTCGCGGCGCGATCCGGCGATCCGGTTTTCGCTGCTGGGAGGAAAGCTTCGCTGCCGGATGGGGCAGTTGGGAATCGGTTGGCGGTTGGGCACGGGCCGAGTCATGTCGATCGATTGCCGGGACGTGAGCTTCGACGTCGGCTCGGAGGCCTCGTTGCGCGTCGGCTTCGACACGGGACGGTTGTTGCTGAAATGCGACGCGCACAACAACTTGTCCGCGAGCTTTCCCGAATCGGTTCGGCTGCGTGTCACCGTCGGGTCGACGTTCTCCTTCACCGGAGAGGCCTCCTACAAACGGCCTGAACCGCGGATTCCCTACGGCGAAATCGGTGCCTCGGGCGAAGTCGAAGTCGGCGGGATCAACGCCGCAGTAACCTTGAAACTCGCCGTGGTCAAGAAGCAGGGCGGTGCCCTGCAAGCCGCGCTCGTTCTCGGGGGTGGGAAGGTCATCAACAAGCAAATCAGCCCTGTGATTTGTGTCTACTCTTTTCTGGCAGGCGCAGCGGTGAACTACCGCTTGCGTGGCATCAGTTCGCATCCGACGGCGACCCAACTTGTCGAGAACATCGATCGGCTGGATCCCGAGATACTGGACAACTGGGACTTGGTGGTCGACGACGGCATTTACGGCGCCGTGTTCGGCAAGGCGTTGCTGACCACGACGGTAACGCAGCCGACCGTTCCGAACGCATACGTTGCGACGTTGCTGGTGAGCGTCGATTCGCAATTGCGATTCCTCGGCGCCGGGCGGATGTGGATTTCCTCCAGCATCGATTTCGCGAAAGGGAATTTGGATCGACCGGTGCTCTTGGGGGGCGTCGCGTTCCTGCCTCGCGAACAGGAGTTGTCGCTGCACTTGGAGACCCGTCGAAATCCGGCGATTCAGAACAATCCACAACTCGAATTGATGCTGCACGGCGCAAAAGGAACGCTGGACTTCGTCGCCGCCAGGAACCTGGCCGACATCCAGGTTCGTGTCAATTTTCGCGAAGACCTGTTCGGCATCAAGATGACGTTCGACGGAGGCCTGCGACTCGCGATATTCGCCGGCGCCGTACTGGCCAAGGCATGGTTCCAGGCTTCGGCGTCGTTCGAGAAGAGGTTCGAGCGCGGAGCGGCGGGCATTGTTTTCAATGCGAATTTCTCCGCCTCGACCGATTATCGGATGCTTCTGCAAGGAAACGGGATCACGGGTTACGCCCACGTCGATCAATCGCTCGACGCACGAGTCGAAGCTTGGATGGAGATCGAGGTGCTGGTCTGGGTAGAACGCTCAGTCAAGAAACTGCTGGAGTGGGTCACGCAACGAGAACAAGAAGTGCAGATGAGCCGGATTTCGGGTCGGATAAGCGCCCATCTTCGGTTCAATGGTACGGCGGGATTGTTGTCTGACAGTGGAGAGGCCGGATTCGCCGGTACCGTCAGCATCGGCGGGTCGCTGCGCGGTCACTCGTTCGGCATCGACGTCGACCTCAACGTGAAAGACGGAGTGGTCACGACGGCTTTGAAGAGGCTGGAAAAGTACGAGCGCCGACTCGATCAGGCCATTGCCGACACGTTCGGCCGATTTGCCTTGGGGGGGGCGCCATCGAAAACGAATGCCAATCCTAGTGAGCTGTGGGCAATCCATTCCGAACGGCGGGTTGTCGACGGAAAAGAAGAGATTCACTTCTTGCCGTTGCCCCAACGCTATGGGAAGTGGTTTTTAGGACCGGTGCTTGCGGTCATCGACGCCGACTCGGAGACACCGCAGTTCGAAGAGCATGTTACCAAGATCGAATTTTACAGCGGCGGAACCCTCATACACGAGCTATTTCCGTTCTGGATTTGGCCCGTCCACCGCCTCGAACTCGAAGTCGAAGAACAACGCCGCGCCCAACGGGCCGAGACGGCATTTTTTCCCACGTCCGGCCATCCGTCGGTGACTCCGACACATGATCATATTGTTCGCGATCCGAGACTCGAATCGCGGGCGCGTGCCTATTGGCGGGAGGCCGATCGCCTCTCCTATCCCGACTTTGCCGCACCGGCCCGATTCGCTCCTCTCGAAGAATTGGCGGCGAACCCCGATCTGCCGGGCTTGAGCAAGATTATCGAGTACGAGCGGAAACGGCTCGCCGCGGCACAGGCGGAACGGGTGCGGGCGGAAGACTTGGAAGAACCGGAACAACTCGAGCGGGCCAAGGGTGGGCTCGTTTTCGGATTGGACGAGGAATTGAACGGGCGGGCCGATTCGCCGCGATTCGAATCGATTTCGCTGCCGCCCAATGGAGCGGTGACGCGCGAGCTGGGGCTGATCGCGCGAATTCCAAAGGCCGTCGCGATCAGCATCGACAATGTCCGCGTTCACCGTTCCGAAGGTCTCCCCGTCGACATCCCGACCGATTCGCCGCAGCCGGCCACCCCGCCTCCGCAGTTCCGCGCGTTGCCTTGGGGACTGGACTTCGTCGAGGCCGGCGAAGAGCAGCGGGAACTCGGCGTGACGGGGGCCGTCGTGGTGCGGCTCCCGCTGTTTATTCCGGACTATTTCTTGCACCTGGACGGCGACGGCGTCGGCGTCACGGCCCTGGGAGGCGTCGACATCTTTCGGCGGTTGCCGGGAGAACCGCCGCAGCGGATCGCTCGCGGCGTGCTGCCGGGCGTCACGCGGGTCTTGTCGGAAGACACCACCGAGATGTATTCGTTTCCGGAGCCGTTCATCTACAGCGACGCATTTCCGGTTCGGGGAGACGCATTCGTCGACGGACGGATTCTTGAGGGGCGCACGCCGGTGCTGTACAGCTTCGAGGTGCGTGATCTGCGCGGAGATTCGCTGGGTGTCGGCCAATGGAGTCCAGTACGGCTATTTATTCCAGCCGACTCCACGTTGCCTTCCAACCTCTGCGTCGTCGTCGCGATGGAACAGTTGAATCCGGAACGAACATTGCCCCGGGGGCACGACGCGGCCGACGAGCGATTGGAAATCACGTTGTGTACGCTCAAAGACGGCGTGGCGAAGCCGCTGCCGTTTTCGGATTCCGAAGTGGAACTCCACGTTGAAGAGAAGCCCACCCTGTTGTCGGGGTTCTACACGGGGGATGAGTTCCGACCCGGCGAACCACGTCCGAACGGACTTCTGGACGACGTTCGAGGGGATAGTCGTTCGGAATCGCTAGGCGAGAAATTCCGGTTGTTTTCGCTGCAAGGGGACAGAGGCCGGTTTACGGTCGCTCGGGACGACCTCCACGCCGGATGCCGCTACCGCTTCTTCGTTCGTCTCGCGACGCGCAATGAAGACATGCCCGTTTTGCCGGCCGAAGTCGGCCTCGTGCCGCATACCGACGATCTGGCGAACCCGGAAAAGGTCGAAGCCGCTCGACGTTTGGAATGGCCCGCGATTGCCGGAACGCTCGGCTCCCTGCCGAAAAAGAAGTTTTCGGCGGACGCAATCGTGTTTCGCGAGCGAAATTGGGTGCGAGTGAAATGGGACGCGCGCGAAAGAAGCTACGGCGGGGCCGAATTGATTCTCATCGACCGACACGATCCGAGCCTGATCGTGCGGCAACGAGTCGAGGTATTCAGCCGCGACGTATTCCTCGAAAGTCAGCAGGATTTTTCGTCGGCTACGGGATGGACAGTCGAGTCGGCTTCGCTCGGCCGACTGCGCACGCCTGGGCCGCGGACTCCGGTCGTGCCGAAGAATATCGAGGAGTACTACGCGGACTTATTGGTCTTGAAAGAACGGGATTTGATTAAGGATCTCGTGTGGACTAACACAGACGGCCCCGCCGGCAAGTTGTACGACCACTTAGCTCGCGACGAGCGACACTGGCAAACACTCTATCGTCTCAGCGTGCCGTTTCTGCGGGCTCTCTCGGCGTTCGGCCGTTCGCCCTTGAACAGTAATGACGCCGGTCTGCGCTCTTTGAACTCCGCTCTACCCGATCTACTGACGGCGATGCTGGTCGGCATTTCGACAGGGAGTATGCCGTCGCCGAATCCGCCGCCCGCGGCGATCGACTTGCCGGCCGCGCGAGCGGCGTTCGTGCGGGACGTGTTGGCGCAGCTTCAGGCCTTGTACTTGCGATTGCGGACGGAGCAATTCGCGCGGCTCACGGCGGTCGACGAGAAAACGAGTTTCAACGCGTTTTTCGACGCATTGGCGTTAGCGAAGCCGGGCGTAGCCTGCCTGAAGCGGCGTTGGAATCTCGCCCGCGAGCTGCTCGTCGAACGGCGCATCGAGCCGCCCGCAACACCCGCCGTCGCGGATCGCGAGAGCCTTTTGCGCGGAAAGCACTTCCAGCGGCTTCGGGACAACTTTGCCGATCGGCTTAGTTGGTACAAAGACGAGATGCCCGCGACGCCGCTGATCTCCGACTTCCTGTTCAAGTCGGGACTGTTTGAAGTCGACGGAAAACGTGCGGCGACCGATATGAAGGACTTTTTGATTGCGCTGGCCGACCATCTAACCATCGGCGCGTACCCCCGCGAAATGGCGAATTCGGTCACGCGGGCATCGGGCATCGCCCAGTATCTCGACAATTGGCAGGTCTCGCTTTCGGATCGCGGCGTGCAATTAATCACGCGAGCGCATCACCAGGCGGGAGTCGAGCGGCCGGTCGACGCAACCGCTCGTCTGACCGAAACAGAGTTGGAGTCGTTCCGCCCCGATTACTTGTTCGAGGGCGACAACTTTCCGGCCGATCCGGCCGTGGGCGTATTCAACCGACACACGGACGAGCAGGTCGCCAAGGGAGCGGCGACGTGGTTCAACTTTTGCGAACGGATGGGCTTCGCGACCGACGTCGCCGCCCGGGACGCGTCGGGGAAACCGGTCGACCAAGAAACACTACTGGCCTCTCTTCCCAAGAAAACGGCGACCGGGCACCGATTGCTCTTGGGCGCGGGCGTTGCGCTGCACGCGTTGGCGCCCGAACAGGCCCGGATCGGTTACGGGTTCATCCACGTCGCAGTGGTACCCGAGGAGTTTTTGCAACTGCTTTTGGGGCTCACGGCGCAGGCGTCGATTCCCGCTGCGGGCGATCCCGATCCGGCGTTCGATCGGGTCCGTGAGTGGCTCGCGTTCCGGAATATCAAGTTGCCGTCGGTTCCGTCCGAAGGACGGCGGATCGTGTACGCCCTGGCGGAGATCGCCGGCCTGGTCGTCCGCGCTCCCTTCAAGGACGAGACGAATCCGGCCGACAAAACGCCGCTGCTGCGATTGGATCGGCGAACGACCTCACCGCAACCGATTCCGCTGGTCGACGGCGCGACCGCCTTGGTCGAGATTCCGGATCATTGGGGACACGAAATCGAAGTGTTGGTCGCGCCGCTTTCGCGGTACGAACGATTGCAGGAGCGGCTCGATCGGGATCGATCGGTGGTGATTCCTTGGGACGATCTCGAAGACTGGGCGCACCGAGTTCGATTCGCGCCGCTGTCACCGTCGGCGGATTCGCAATTGGAGGATGCGTCGGCGATGACGCCGTTCGTATTCGGCTATCCCCATCGGACGCGGATTCAGTTCATCTACAGGCCCTCGGATTACGGGCGTCGTTCGCTGGTCAATCAAATCGCCGAAGTCCGCACCGGATTCCGGGGGACCGACCTGCGGTTCACGTTCACGGCTCTCGATCGATCGGACGACCGACGATGGGGAATTGTGCTTAAGTATTTTGAAAGCTTGTCGGGTGCGGCGATTGCGGTCGGGCGATTGTGGAAGACGCCGTTGGGTGAGGGAAGCCGGCGACTTCCGGTCGCCCTGGGGAGCGAACGCTTGGTCGTGCTCGAACACCTGACACCGTGCTTTTCGTATCGCCTGATCGTGAGCGATTGCTTCGAGGGGCCGGCGGACCTGAAGCCGCCGACCGCCGAAGATAACGTCGAATTGACGCGTCGACCGTCGTTACTGGCGTTCCGCCAGCCGAAATTGGAAGCGAGCGCTGCCGTCGGCGGGCAAGATCTGGCGTTCACGTTGTTCCCCACGTCGCACGCCGACGAATTGACCGACTTGGAAGCGGCGAACACGCCCCCGGATTTGGACATCGCCAGGCCGAGAGCCGAGGGAAACGTCGGACCGGCGCCGATGTCCATGCTGCGGCTGCCGGATTTAGCGATGGCTTACCGGATTTACTACCGGCATCCGAACGGTATCGGCTCGGACGTCGAGGGTGACGGACCGAGCGTGACGAACTCCGGTCCCCGCGCGGAGAGTTACGTGCTGGCGGCAATCGTCGTTCTGCCTTGGCACCCGGCGTATCGGATGCCATCGAATGACGAGCCACGAGTGGTGGTCCGTTCGATGAACGATTTGTTTAAACCAAGCGACGACGGGCACGGCGCAGGCAACTATTCGATTAAATACCAAGGGAACCCCACCGACCCGACCGCACTGATCTCCTACGTCGTCCAGTTCAAAGCCTTCGTTCCCGACAACGACGGAGAGTTGTTTCGGGAAGAGGCGCGGTTTCGGATGCAGGCGATTCGCGGCGATGCCGAAGCGGATGTCCTAGTCGATTTCACCAATTAGAGGATTCCGAACTAATGAGCGACACAATGACAAGTGCGACCGTGTTCGGTTCCGAAGCGACGCTATCGCCGGTGCCGGAATGGCTGCGGCTGGTGATCCGGAGCGAGTTCGCCCCCTGGTCGCTCAGCTTGTACGTCACTCGTCGCTGGCTGAGCGCGCCGGAGCAGGAGGGATTGTCCGAGGCGGCGGACGAATTGTTGCGCCGGCGGCGCTTGGGGGAGTGCGCCAGTTCGACGACGGCGGGGCGGTTCGCCGTCGTGGTGCCATCGACGGCGCTTGCGTTGCGATGTTCGCCGGGACTTTCGGTGCTCACGCTATTCGGGAACGAACTAGCGGCCGACACCGGACGTCGGCCTCGGAACTTGTCGGTCAACGGGCTGGTCCGACTGGACGACGCTCGCGACGACGATTTGTATTTGACACTGATCAACGGAGCCGTGCGGATCGAGAACTTGAGCCGCCGTCCGACGATATTTGACGGCACGGCGGACCCGGCGCTCATTTGGCCGACGCCCGGCGACGCAACGGGAGGGAGTGACGGGAACGAACCGCTAGACGCCCTGTTGCTCGGATCGACGGACGTTCACGTCGATTTGAGCCGCGATATCGACGAGCGATTGCGATTTCGATATCAGCGGACGCTCGCCGACGGCCGGCGGCTATGGATGATGGTCGGCTGCCCGTTCCATGCCGAGGTCGTCGCCCCGCAAGTCGAAGCAAAGAACCAAGTCGACAGTATCAAGGCTCTGTTGAGTAACGTCGCCAACGGTGCCGTTCAATTGGAGGTTTCTGAGAACACAGGAGCGATCGTCTATGCGACGACGTCGTATCGAACATGCACGACGCTGACGCAGAATGTTGCCGCCGGCGCACTCGAATTGTCGACGCGGCACCGAGTTCGTAAGGGCTCGCGGATCGTACTTGGTCCGGGGACGCGTTTCGAAGAGAGCGTAGTCGCGGACGACGTATCGCCGGAATTCGGCGAAGCGGACGCATACCGCATCACGCCGTCGGCCCCGCTTCGTCACAAACACCCCCGATGCGAACCGGTTCGGACGGAGGGGGAGCGAGAAGTCCGAAGGTTTTTCCAAGTTCAGGCGACAATCGCCTTGGTGAACGCCGACGGTACCCGAACGCATTGGCGTCCGCGGACGTTTTATCTTCGGGACGACGAAGGAGCAGGCAGCTCGTGGGCGATGGACGGCGGCGATCCGTTCGACGACGACTCGGCCCCGGCTCCGACCGGCGGCGTCGCCGCGAAACCGTTGGCCCTGAAATGGGACGCGGCGAGATTGTCGTTGCTGAGGTTGCCCGAGTTGCAACTGACCGGGGCCGACAACCGCTCGGGGGACAACGACTACTTGTGGCAGCCGGCGATTGTCGTGCACGGAGGAACCCCCGAGCCGGCGGCGCTCGTGCGGCTGCGATTCGCGGCGACGGAAGCCCGAGTGCGCGATACGGCCGACGCCCGATTCGATCGCCCCTTAGGGGTCGAGTGGGAAGACGACGACGGCGGGAAGTGGACGATCGAAGGGAGGCCGCTCGACGCGATTCCAGGCCGACCGTCGACGATCGAATTGCGGGTGTTTTTCACCGTCCCGGTGTCGACGCGGGTTTTCAATCGAGCGGTGCTGACGCTTTCGGATCCGGAGGTGCTAGTGCGGTCGCCGGCGACGCAGATCTATGCGCCTCCGGCGCCGGAAGCTGCGGGGACGCTGACTACGGACCCTGGTCGTCCGCCGCACTCGGCCCCCTTCGCATATCCGGCGCTGCGCTTGTGGAGGACGAAAAACTTCGTGGTCGGTTCCCTGCACTTTCGGAATCTGCGGTCGATCGGCAAGCGGCGTGTTTGGACGACGATAGATCCGGACGTGGAACAGCGACTGCGGTTCGAGGCACACGACGCGGTGAGAATCTACCGACCGCGGGGGACGGCCGTCATTGACCTGGCTTCGGTGGCGAGGCCGAACGTGACGGCTTTGAACGTCGAAGCTTCGCCGGTGGCACGCGATCCGTCGCACGGCCTGATCGCCTTCGAGGTGGAGGCGTTTTGCTTGGCGTCCGACGACGCCGTCGGGCCGACGCTGGAATTGCTGGACCCTCGGTTAGGCCCGCCGGACATCGCACGGGCGACTTTGGCCCTGCATCCGTGGGTGGAAGTGGCGGCCGACGGCACATTGTCGGCGGCGCACCGGAACCTGATTCTGGAAATGATGGAGTACGAACTGGCGGGGCGGTTCGGATTTCACGTCGCCGAGGAGCCGCCCGCCGATTTTCTGACGAACCGGGCAATCGCTGCGGTTCGGGGACGATACACACTCGCTTCGGATTCGCTTGTCGCGGGAACGCCCGGAGAGTTGAAAGGCTGGCTGCCCGGAGTCGATCTGAACGACGGTACCAACCCGATCACGCCGACGCTGACGTGGCTCGATGCGGGAACGTCGCCGCCGGTACTGGATTTGGACGATGGCATCGGAGCCCCAACTCCTTTGAGTATCGAATCGCAACCCGACAGGGACTTCAGCTGGTTGCACCTCCTGCCGGAATGGAGAAACCCGGGATCGGCCCGGCCGGAGGTGACTCTCACCGCCCCGTTGATCGACGGCTTGGGACGGGAATTGTATGCGGGACGCAACACGCGCAACGGAGGGATACCCTGGTTGTTTCCGAATCGTACCGTGCGCCCGGCGCCGGATGACGACCTTTTTCCGGGGGTGCTCGCGGCGGCGGGGAACGGTCGGCTGCTGGCGGTCGGGACCGCGGCGGGTGCCCACGTATGGCCGCGAAGGGCGGAAGCCGCGCTGATCACGTTGCCGCACGATCGCCCGGTCGTGCAGGTCGCGATCGCGCCCGACGGCGTCGGGGGGGAACGCCGGGTGATCACAGTCACCGACGACGGGAGCGTGCACGGCTGGGATGTGGCGACGCCCGGAGAGGCCGCCTGGAGTGAGGGCCCGTGGGTCGCGCCGGTCGATTCCTCGACGACACGGATCGCCGTCCATTCCGACGGCAGGTTGGTCGTCGGTGGTGCGGATGGAAGCGTGCGGATCGTGGATGGAGCCACGGGTACCGTCGAAACCGCGATTGTCGGTTTGCCGGTGGTTTTCGCGGCATGGTTCGAAGAAGGTGGGCAACCGCGAGTCTTGATCGTCGAATCCGACGGCGGCTCGCAAGCGCGCGCCTATGACGAAGACCTGAACGAAACGTGGCATGTGCCTTTGGCCGCCGTCGACTGTGCGGCCGTTACCGCCTCGAACGCAGACGGGAAGTTTCTCTGGACGGTATCCGGCAACAACCTCGTTCGGACGCCGCTCCCCGGCGGTACGGGTGCCGGGGGTTCGGATCCCGTCGTCGCCGATCTGACGCGGTTGACGGCGACGACTGGCCATCGGCTATCGATCAGGAAGGCGCCCGAGCCCGTGATATTTCTGACGGCCTTGCGGGAAAACGGCGAATTGCATCAGTTTACTTACTTGCTCGCGTCGAACACCCTCGAAGGAAGTCGGCTCCCCGATTACGGAGCGGGAATCGCCATCCGTGCCGTCGCGATGCCCGCTTCGGCCCACGGCGCGGTCGGATGGGCGGGGCTGGCCGACGGCCGAATGGTGCAGTGGGACGCGAACACTGGAACGCCGATCTCTAGTACGCACACACCGCCGGCACAATTCTTGGACAACGTCGGTGCGGTCCGAGCGACGCAGCCCGCCGTTGTTTCAGACTTGCCCCACGGGCGCTTTCGCGTCGATCGCGCCGAGCTGGCGGCCGAAAATGGAGTCGGGAACCCGACGGTGGCGAAGTCCTTCACGGGGGAATTGACGTTGGCGTTGTTCGACGCGCCGATTGCCGGTGCATCTCCGCGAATCACCGACATTCGACTGAAAACGTTTCAGCCGACGGTCGACGAGAATAAAATCGTGCTGAAGGCCGACTCCGCGTTGCCGGACGCGGGCTACGTATTTTATTCCAAGGTGCGAGCGGATGCAGGAACCAAGGTTGTCGTCGACGACTGGCCCCGACTGGCGGGCGCGCCTTTCCGCGTTACTCGGCTGTTGAACTTCGATTGTGTCGACGGCGTTCTGAAAGAATTGACGTTCGAAGCCGTCTTCCCGGCCCCGACCGAGGTGGCGGAGGCGGACGATGCATCGACTGAGCCGGCCCTGGTGGCCGACTCGGTGCGACGGAAAAACGTCGCGGTGATCACCATGAAGGTCACCGTCGCCGATCCGGAGTTTCCGATCGTCGCGTTGAATCAGATCGATGTCGTTTGTCAGACCGAATGGCGGTGGGACTTCCCGCCGCCGGTCAAGACGGGGTTCCCGGCCAAGCAATTCACGGCCGGGTTGCTCACCTTGCGCGGAGCGCTCCTTTTCGCCGGCGGACGATTGGCCTTCCGGGCCAAATCAGGGGACGTCGACACGCTGGGAGTCATCGTACCGCTTGAAATGCCGCTTCCGGATTTATTCGCCGACGGCGACGGAAAGGAATTCGGATACGCCTCCGAGACGTGGGTTCCCGACGTGGAATTCGACTCTCCGGTCGATGCCGTGTTGATGACGGTGTTCGCAAGCCCGGTCAGCTTGTTTGCGATCGCCGCCGACGGGACCGGCGAGATCGTACAACTTGACTTGTATGCAGAACGCGTTTGCCGTCGATTCAAACGCCAAGCCGGCGCTGTGACCGACATCGTCAAGGCGGCGGCCGCCCGACCGCGGAAGAGCAATCCGGCCGACTCCCGCGTCGTTCCGCACCTCGTCGTGGGCGACGCCAACGGCGGCGTGTGGCGGATCCAAGAGCCGATCGCCTCCACGTCGCCCGGTACGATCGAAATGACATTGGTCGACAGGTTCGTGGGGATCGCGCCGGCCGTGCGTGCCGTCGGCGTTTCGGCGGTCGATGACGGTCTCCCGGAGAACGTCAAGGTTTTCGCCGCCGAGGACAACATCGTCCACAGTTACCCAGTCGTCGGCGTTTCGACGTACGTTGCCCGTGAGAAAGTGACCTGCATCGCGACGGCGGTCGATGCGGCACCGGAGCAGCCGGTCGGATTTTTGCTGGCGGGCTGTGAAGGGGGAGACCTCTCGATTTTCAAGGAGGGGACGGCCGCGCCGCTCTTCCAGGACAAATTCGGCGACGCGACGATCACCGCCTTGGCGATCACCGACTTGGCGATTGCCGACGGGATCGCGCGGTTGTTGGTTGGCCACTCAGACGGCTGGGTTCGATATTTCCAGATCATGCACGTCGCGGGAACATTCTCCAAACTCTTGCTCGGTGAATTCGCGACACTGGCGGGAGTGGCGTCGTTGAGTTTCGCCTCCGTCGACGGCAGGGAGGGATGCATCGCCGCGGGAGTCAATGGCCGGGTGCGCAGCTTCCGGCTGGACCCGCCGAAGAATCCGCTCGTGTTGCGATTCTCGCATGACTTGCCGCCGATGGCGGGCGCGGTTCCGACGACGGTCGCTCCGGGCGGCGCCGGGCGGATCGTCTCGATTTCCGCCGACGGCGAGTTTCAGGTCTTCGCCGCCCATCCGCAGATTTCGATCCGGGCGGACTTGGAACGACCCTCGGATCGGCCCTTAATCCAAGTGAACGCTCGGTTGGATTCGCTGGATTTGGGAGTCCCCGCAGCGAATCCACCGAAGATCGCCGCCTCGGTGAAGGCCGACGCCCGACTCGACCTCCGATGGACGGGCGACGCTGGATCGTTTCCAGCGTTGCCGGCGTTAGTGGAGAACGGAACCTACGCGTTTGTCGCCCAGGTTCAAACCGACGATTGGTCGGAAGGAGGAACGCTGCTGGCCCTGCGTTCGGAACCATCGACGGGCATCGGAATGCTCGGCGGATGCGTTCTGACGGAGAGCGTGGAGTTGCTTCAGCTGAAGGTCAATGGCAAACTGGATCTGGAAGGTTGGGTGCTCAACCTACAGTATAATTACTCGGTGCCGAATCACGCCTCGGGTTTGTTGGAATGGGACTTCGCGAGGTTCTGCGGAGGCGTCTTGAAGGGAAATCGCGACGGCGACAGCGACGAGGTCGAATTGTTGCTGTCGGACCAGTTAACGACGCTCCGTGTCAGACGAGTGATGCAGAAGCTCCTCATCTCCGGCGTGTTGCATGTGAAGGTCAATCACGACCGCGACGGAGACGGAGTCGCCGACGCGATCCGATTCCAGGCGCCGATTGCACTGGCGCCCGACGCGCAGACGCCGATGCAGAGCAATATTTTAGCCGCCCTGAAAGACACCGTCTTCCTGCCGGAGCCGTTGATCGTCAATCCGACGAATGCGGCGGACGTGATTGTGCCTTTGGACCGATCGTTATTTTGGGGCGGAGCGATTCCGTCGAGTGCTGCGAGCGACGTACGTCCCTCGGGTCCGGTTTTGTTGCGGCTCGACAACGCGGGTCTAACGCTTTCGACGTTTCCCACAGCGGCGCTGCCTTACGATCCGTGCTTGGAGTCGGGCGCACAAGCGCCGGTGCCGCTCCAGCCGGACTGGGTTCCGCGGCTAGTGCATCGGATTGATTTGGGGGGCTTCCTCAACGTTCGCGTCGCGGCGCTTACGCCGATCGAGCCGGCGGCGGAGCCGGGCGGTGCGTTTCTCGGCGACCCGGACGTCGATATTTGGAACTTGAAACTGCTGGCTTTCGACGCACAGGCGTCGTTTGCCGGAATCTTGGCTTACGCTGTCGATGCAATCGTTCCCGATAAGTTCGAAACCAACTCGGATTTGGTTCAAACCGAAAACGTGTTCGTGCTGCATTCGACCCGATTGCCGCCCGACGCAGAACTCGACGATTGCACCCGGATTCAACGTCGGTTCGTTCCGCTGACCGGCCTGCTCAATATTACGGAAACGGTTTCGACGTCCGGACCGGAGTCGCCCCCGCTCTTGACGATCGACGATATTCGGTCGCGGATGTTGAAGAAGGGGGCGACAGGGACGGCCGTTCACAGAATTGTCCGGCCGGGAGAGCGAGCGGTATTTCGATGGATCGCCTCGCCGTCGGTCGATTCCGCGGTTCTGGTGTCGGATACCAAACGATTGGTCGCGGACGCGCCACGGCCATTCCAGCCGAGCATCGACTTGCGAAGCCTTCAGCCGGCGACGGCGAGATGCTGGTCGATCGTCAATGACCACCAAATCGCCGACGCCCGAGGATTGGCGGTGTTCGAGTCGAACGTGGCCGACGACGCCGTCGAGGCGGGATGGAGGCGAAACATCTGCCTGACCTGGCAAGGGGAGGGAGATGAGTTGGCGACTCGGCGGCCGAGCGTGCGCGTCGTCGAGCGCCCTATCTGGAACGACGACGAGGGGCAACCGGGCTGGCTTCGGCCGCCGATCGTCGTTGATCGAGATACACATGATCGCCAGTTTCTTCCGCAGTATCTCGAAATTTGGGGGGCGACTGAGAAAGCGGGATCGATGTTCGTACAGTCGGTCGGCGTGTTGTGGAGCGATCGGAATGCGGACGGCTCCTCCCTGCCGCCAATGAGGCTCACGCCCACGGCGATCGGCTGCAGCCGCGATCCGCAGCAATTCATAGTGCCGGAGGAAGCGACAATTGAGATCCTCGGTGATCCGAGTTGGAGTCCGAACCCTGTGGGGGTCGGGGGCCGCGACCTGACGGTGAGCTGGAAGGAAACGCTCTGCGGGCTGCCGCTCAACCCGTTAGAATTGTCGGACAGCCTGACGATCGATTTCGACCTCGGCACGGGAGACTACTCGCTCGAACTCCAGCCTAATACCGAGCGTGCGGCTGCCCTCATCAGTCGGGTGCATGAGCGACTGTTCGCGACGACGCCCGAAGCGCCGGACCTGCCGATCGCTGCGGACGGCGTCCGACCACGTCCCGATTTGTACTTGGTATCGAAGATCGGGAATTTGGATGATCCTCGTCCCGCGACAAACACGGCCACGCTGCTCGAGCCGAAAGTGACGCTGGAATTCATGGACGCCTCACTCAATTCGATTCATAACTTCCGCGACGTTTTCGTATCAATTCCGTCCGTAGGGACACACTTCGCTTGGAAGATGAAGGACGATTTCGTAAATCGTATCGCGTGGTACGATTCGCCAGATAAGCGGGTGACGGCCATCGCGTTGGTCTTCACGGAACCCAACACTGACGACCCGGAGGTTGATGTGGTGCGTACCGACGTTCGTCCGGCGCCGGGAACGCCCCTCGCGGCCAAGACCGCCGTGATCTTAACGGTGGAATCGGGCGGAACTCGGATCTTCGAGCGAACCTGCCTATTCGGCGACGCGGCAAGCTCGGAAGGAATCGCCGCAGTTGACGCGCGCGACGTGTTCCTGTTCAGCCGGCAGGACCACGAAGAGGTCACGGTATTCCCTCCGGCGAGCTTGCCGTCTGGTGCCGTGGCAAAGGTGTATTTGGTGAAGACGTTCGGCGACGGAGCCGTGCTATCGACGAACAAGAATATTCCTTGACAACGAGCGCACCCATTTCGACCTTGAGTTGCAACGAATCCTAATTTCTCGAATGAACACTTACTTTCTAAGGACGACGATGATGATCCGACAGCGACGACTACTCGTAACGGTGGCTATACTGGCAACAATGGTGTTTCCGCAATGGCCCGGCAATGCGTCGGCGCGGGATTTGTTCCCGCGGCGCTGCTGTTGCCCGCAGTACTCGACGACATTGCGACAGGGGGCGTTGACGGTCGACATCACGGGGCCGCAATACAATATCGTGGAAGCTTACTTCAACGACCGCGTCTATCGGACGGAGTTTGCTCATACGACAAATTTGCACCTCGGGCGCGTCCTATTATCACCTGGAAACGAAGGCGCCTTCGCAGTTCGGTACGGTGCAGGTAATGCGAATATCCGCTTCATCGCGTGGAAGAACGGAATTGCCGAGATTCGTGAAAGCTCGGCCCGCCCCGTCGCGGTTCTCTTGCCAGGAGACGGGCCGATCATTGCTGAATGGAAAACGTCGGCCGTACTTCGTTTGAGTCGCTTCAACTGCGGCGTTAATAACGTTTGCATGATACGCTGGCAGGAATCTACCAAAGATTGGCAGTACGCCGACGACAGCGGCGCATTCCTCAACATTCCGCGGTAGACTTGGATGGGATCGCGGTACTGCCGATGACGAGTTTGCACGCTCGACCTCGGTCGCGCACAATCTCGATATTGTCGCAAACTGCGGAAAGTCAAACCGTTATTCACATAGTCTCAATCGCCTTAAACTAATTCATTTAACTTGCGAGTGTGTTATGAGCGTATGGACCGACTTCGAATCTCTTACGATCGACGATGCAGATACGCTGAGCGACGAATTCGCGCTCTCGTTCGACAAGGGAATTACCAAATTGGTGATCGCCATCATTACCGAGGCGTCCGGCGACAACAGAACGTATCCGTCGTTCGCTTTTCCGTCGGTCGGCCGCCCAATTGCATTCCCATTTTCTGATGAAGTTCTGGCCTCCGAGCTTTTACTAGACGTTTGTTGGGCCGCCGGCTTGAGCCCTCGAGCCGTGAACCTCTTGGCCGATGGAACCAAAGGCTCGCTTCGGTTCGTCGTTGATCCGCTTTCGACGTGGGCGACGGCACGCATTTCAGTAGACGCCCTCAAAGATTCAGCGGATCTCAATATCGATCCCCTCAATGTTCTAACGGGAGGGACGGACAGCGGCGAATTTGTCGGCGAGATGCAACTCGAAGAGATATTGGAAAAATTGGATGTCTTCTCGATCCAAGCGCATCCACTCTCGTTGCAGCAGTGGGTCAGTTTGCGTCTGCCCAACCCGGTTTGCTTCACGCAGTTCATGGATGCGATCGCCTTCTCATTGTCGGCCCACTGGACTTGGGCGGGGAACGCCGTGTACTTGGGCCCGCCAGGCTGCTCGGGTGCTTGTTCTTCGAGCAAGAGCGAGGCCTGCGCGTCTATGGCAAACGGTGGCTGATCGGATCGAGGGTAATACGTCGGCCGTCGTCGGCGTGACGCAAAGTTGGCCGACTAAGCCGCGGAGCGATGCCGGGTATGATTTGCTCGATGACGGCCTGGGTTCGGATGTGCTATCCGGAAAAGCAGGTGTCTAGTGGTTAAACCGTGACAAGAAGCTCCGCGCCTGCATTTGGAATTGCCGAATGAGCATGAAGGACAAAATCACAAGAGTTTCTGTGTTCCAATAGACAGCGACTCTTACATACAACCGATTTCGTACAAAGCACTTTCAATCCTCTGTCTGTAGTCGGGAACGCCTCCGCCGTTATACCGAACGGCACCATTGATCAATCGATCTCGAAGGCATTCACCGCACTTGTAGAACCGGTCATCCGTGCCGGGACCGGTGTTTGCACGATGCAATAGCCAGACAATCCCCCAGAAATAACTCATAGCGGGATTGAAATTCGGATCATTGTGCCCAGAAGCCGCGTTTGCAAGGCGAGAGAGCCTTACGGCGTCTGGCGCCGTGGCAGCAACGGCATCAGGAAGCTCGTTCGAGTCATAATTGTCCGCACCTTGGCCACCGACAAATCGTGAGTAAACCCCAGTCTGGCCAGTGAGTTCTCGCCACCACGAATCTCCTGGGTTGCCGCATTGCATTGGGTCTGTATCACCGTGAACCCCTCCCACGACGGATCCGTGACGTGATTCAACAAATGAAACTGCTCGTATGATGCACATCCAACGAGTAACTTCAGCGGCATTGAGCGAGCGGTTATTTTGAGACCCACCTGCAAGGGCCATCAAATTTACCCAATAGTTGAATGCTGCTGTGGCGGTTCCAACTTGCCCTTGCCACAGCACCTCTTCTGTGGTCAAAAATATAGAAAAATGCCCTTTTTCCTTGCGCGGGTCTAGCTGTTTGTGGCAAGCGACGCCCTTCGACTGATGTTCAGCAGCGTCCAACCTAGAGATCAACTGCTGAAGCAGAATCTTGATCTCCTGAATGTCTTTTCCGAGTGCATAGGAGTCCATTGGCAGTTTCCGGAGCAGTTCTAAATTAGCCTGAGTTGAGCTTTGTGAATTATTGGACACGGAGCAAGCCGATGCCTGAGCAGGATATCAGCAAGATTAAATTCTAATCAACATGGGATTGGAACGCAATCGCTTCATGCGACTTCCAACCGTAATCCGTAATGCCTTCGATCACCATCCATGGCGAGAGTTAGTGCCAAATGTTGTGTTCAGCGGGAATTGATCAGGCGACGGTTTCGGTATGAGTTGTACGGGTTTTGGGAGTTGCAGCATCTTGTTGTTTGACGTGATGTTCGTTGACTCCGTTGATAAAACGGACTCCTTGAATGAGATCCGGGATATGCTGATGGCCTCGCAGTTTTCTCCAGCCCTTCTCGGCACTCCGAGCCAGCTTGAAGAGCATCACCAGAGACGCTTTGGCACTCCCGTTATTCTTCGTCTTGCGATGTCGTAAACGGAGTGTCGCGAACGTACTCTCGATTGGATTCTTCGTTCGGATGTGGCACCAGTTCTCTACCGGGAAGTCCATAATACGTCAGCAGGACATCGCGGTCCTTCTTCAGGCATTCACCGCAGTTGAGTGTTTGGCTTCGAATGTATTAATGAACAAATCAAAGGCATTGTTCGCTTCTTCTTTCTTTGGTGCATCCCAGATCTGATGCAGTATTCTCTTCGCCTGAGGCTGTACGCTCTTTGGCAGTTTGTCGAGGACGTTCGCTGTTTTATGCACAGTGCAACGTTGCACGCGCGTTGTCGGGAAGACTTTGCCGAGTGCTTTCCAGAACCCCAGAGCTCCATCACCAATGGCCAATTGTGGATCGTGCCTCAGCCCGCGAGCCTTTAAGTCCAACAGCACTTCTTTCGATGACAATTCACTCTCGCGAATGCCATCGACAACAGCGATCAGCTCCTTTGTTCCATCGGCCGTGGCTCCCATCAGCACAAGCAAACACTGACGATGTTCATCGGACTGACGTCCTTCATTGTCATTGAACCGAATGTTGCTGTAGATGCCGTCGGCCCACATGTAGACATACCGCTTGCCGATCAGCGAACGAGTTGACCATTCGACGCACTCTTCTTCCCAGACGGACTTCAGTCGCGTGATCGTGCTGGCTGAAAGTCCTTTCGCATCCTTACCGAGCATTGACTGCAGAGCCTCCGGAAAGTCATTCGTGCTAGAAATGGCGATGCCGTCTGGTGAATTTTGGATATGAAGGTTGACGCACAAATACGCTGCCGCAGTCGTTTGCCACTCCGAGCATGGTACACGAGGACCTGCAAGACGATCGTGCTGCGGGAAAGTCAGAACCAATGGCATTCGCCAGTTGGTACTGACTTGCCCTCGCGCTGTTTTCGTGGTGGGCTCTGAGTGGTAATTCGCCGCGAGGGCTCAATAACCACTCAGGCAAGCACTGCCAATGCTGAATGGTTGTACGCGAATGCGTGGTGCGGAATGCTTTGCCGGTGACTGGATTTTGGGAGGCATGGCTCACATCGAATTTACCCGACGAAATGCGGCCGCTGACTGCAATGAAATCGGCCAGACGGCGGTCAGTCGTACGGGCCACCTTGCGACGATTGAAATGTCGTGGTGAACTCAGATATCAAGCGAGCCGATTCACCTGATTGTTGATTTTGCAATCCGGTTCAGGTTTCACGGCTCACCACTGCGACGAATGGATGACAACATGGAGGTGGATTTTGAGATGAGGATGCGCGATGAATTGTTTCGGGGCCGGATCGTCGTCGCGGCTGTCTGTGCGTTTATTCTGGGAGCGATCCTGCTAAACACCCCGGGCGTGGATCAAGGGCAGGCGGTTTCTGCGTTCCTGCTGGCCGGAGGTTTATTGTGTATTAGATTTGCGGCTCGGAGAAAGTAGCTCGAAATTCAAGAAAAGAGAGTGCGGTCGGGTGGGAGTTGGGAACCTTGGGCTGTCACCGCAGGAGCTGAACCGTGGGAAGAACCGCTCGGTGAAGAACCTTCAGGAGACGGCAGGCGGCGAATCTTGTACGAACGATGCGAGCGGCTGAGGGATCGTGATGGAAATCACGAGGATCCTCAGCCGCTCTTTGCATCGGTACTTCGACGCGAGACTCGGATATTCCTCAGCAGGTTGCTTCCCAGCATTGCCTGCCTCCGCTTTTCCGAGCGAGGTTGATCGTGCCACAGGTGGCATCGCTACTCAAGAAGATTGCGGCTTGAAGGTCACGGAGCGTGCAAGTGGCTGAATTCACGGCATCTTTCGCCAATAGTGGGCTCCACCGGTATCAAGCCCCAAGGCGACGCCACGCCGGATGCAGAGGTCGCCGCTTAACTGTTGGCGAAAAGATGCCTGGGAAAAGGGGTCAGGAACCAATAGCCAAATGGCCCAACGGGTGCTTCGCACTATTGGTTCCTGACCCCTTTTCCCAAGCAAACATTGTTATGCAACATGCGCCCATCGGCTCGCCATAACACTTTCTGTCGACCGTGATCTGCTCGGTGAATGCACGCGGTTTTGGCCGCCGTGTGTTGACCGAGAGAAAGGTGATGCGTGAAAGGATGTTCAATTTCATTTGTCTTTACACATTGACAACAGAAAGCGAGGTGCCGTATGGCAAATCGTCCGGTTCACGAAATTCGACTCGGTAAAGTGAAAGCTGCAATCTGGAAGAACGAGACGGACGCTGGAATTCGTTACAGCGTCTCCATCGTTCGGATCTTCAAGACTGATGAAGGCTGGGATTCCAGTCCAACGTTTGGTCGAGATGAATTGCCGCTGGTAGCCAAAGTGGCCGACATGGTTCACACATGGATCTATCAGCAGAACGAGCGTGTTGAAAATGCTCCGGAAGAACCTGAGGCGACTCAGAAGAATTCCGGATCTAAACAACAGAAGGCCAGTGCTCGCTAATTGCACCGGCTGACGATTGAGAGGTTCTTCTCTTCGGTAACACGCATCACCGACCTCTCTTCATCCTTTGCACGGCGTTCAAATCGCTGCGAGGCAATTGCATACGGGTAGACGACGGATTCCCACCGCTTCCGCTGGCGGGCTTGCGACGGTCATGGCGGACACCGCTACGAACATCGTGCATGCTGATTGACTGCGAGATCGCCCTGAGTGTGCCGCACCACGTGATTCAACACGCTGCGACTCTGCGCTGATTTCTGAGTCAACCATCTGCACAAAACAACGACCGGATTCAGCAAGCTCTCCAGTGGAGGCCGGTGGCGTGCAATCCATGGTTTTCCAATTGTTTTTCTGTCTGCGGCATTTCTCAGCATAACGCGGCGTCAAGGTCCGACGCTGGCAATACCAGCGTCTGCTGCTTCGGTGTCTCGTGATTACACGAGCCCCCGAAGACTCCACCTTGACGTTCCGCGTTGCCCATGCTGGGCCGCCGACGGGCCATGATCAAACCGTTTCACGTCGAGTCAGTCGGCTCGACACAACTTGAGAAAGGGAGAACTGTATGAATCGAGATGAAGCAATGAAGAAGAGCGACGACGCTCTCAAAGAACTGGCTGAATCGCTGAAGCAGGGCAAAAGTGATGCTCTACTGAGGTATCTGACCATGCTGAGTCGTTTTCACCGGTATTCGTTCGGGAACTGCATGTTGATTGCATTGCAGAAGCCCGAAGCGAGTCTGGTGGCTGGATTCCATCGGTGGAAAGAACTGCACCGCTGGGTCAAGAAGGATGAGAAAGGCATCGCCATTCTGGCACCGATGATCGGTCGCCGGAAGAAGGATGCTGACTCAGGCTCAGGAAAGGAGTCCCAGGGCACTGACGACACCAACGACTCGCAAGGTCGCGTGGTCCGAGGTTTCCGGGTGGCTTATGTCTTCGATGTCGAACAGACGGAAGGCAAGGAGCTGACGGAGTTCGCATCTCTGAATGGTGATCCCGGTGAGCACATCGCGAAGCTGGAACAGATCATCATCGGACGTGGCATCGAACTTGAATACGTCGATTCGCTGATGCAGGGAGCCAACGGAGCTTCCTTCGGAGGCAAGGTTCAGATTCGGTCCTCACTGCCTGCACCGCAGAAGTTCTCAACGCTGGTTCACGAACTGGCTCACGAGCTGCTGCACCGTGGTGATCGACGAACGAGCACCACCACAACCGTTCGGGAGACCGAAGCAGAATCAGTCGCGTACGTCGTATGCCGATCGATCGGGCTGGAATGCTCGACCAAGGCATCTGACTACATCCAGATCTGGGATGGCGATGAGAAAGTGCTGATGCAGTCGCTCGAACTGATTCGCAACGTAGCAACCAGTATCCTCACGGAGCTGGAAGCGAAACCTGACGAACAGCCTGAAGATTCGGCAGCAACCGCTGCGTCCGTGTCAATGTCTCACGATGTTGCACAGGAGGTGGCCCATGTTGCATAGCAAACGCATCTGGAGTCTGGTCGCAGTGGAATCGCCGGAAATGTTGGCCCAAAAGCTGACGCAGGTCACATGGACTTGCTGTTCGGCGATGGAGTTGCAGGGATATCTGTTCGCCAACGACTCGACATCACCCGACGGGGCTCAGGAGTACGCAATCCTGAAACCGCACGGGAATGGTCGGGAGCTGGTGCAGATTGAGAGCGTCACGTTTTCGTGGTGCAAAGAAGATCGTGCTCTGGAACTGATCCACCAGATCTGTGCCGGAGAGTTCGATGCCTTTGCCTTCGAACATGGCCGTGTTGCAAGAAGCCGTTTTCAAACGACTTCGGAACATGGTTTCTGTGGCTTGTGTCGTTAAACGTCTGTGTCTGCAAAAAGGAGAACTGTATGAATCGAGTGTTTCCGAAACCGGGTGACCTGATCCAGGTCACGCGAAGTGAATGGTACGCATTGAAGGATGGTGAATGGCTGCGAGTTTGTGAAAAGCCCGGCTGGATGAAGGCTGGCGAGAAAGTCTACGTGGCTCCTCGTCAGCAGGTTCGCACATTCTGGGGGCCGGACAACGGCCCTCCGGATGGCATCAAGCCGGAACGCATGAGTACTTCAGGGGGACCGTTCAAATCGGTCCCCATTGAGGAACTCGAAGGGCTCGAACACGGTGGCTCAGGTATCGATGTCTTCTGGTGCTGGGTGGATTATCCACGAGCAGGCGGAGGAATGGAGAGACCGGTGACCGTCGCAATCTGGCGCTGTCAGTTGTTGGTCGATCAACATCACCGGCTTTGTCAGCAGTTTGTGAATGGAGGTGAACGATGACGAGTCCGCCACCTTCACCCAATTCTGATAACGCCTCTGCACGACCTGATTCGCCACAAGTGAATCAGGTCGCTGCATTTGATGCCGATCCCATCATTCGCCAGATCATCGATCGTGACTGTCACGTCGGGACGAGCAACCGCGAAGTCGTGCGTCATGTGATTTCGAAACTTCGGCATGGATACCGGACGTTTCGAGAAATGTCGCTGGCCGATCGACAACAATTGATCGACCAGTGCATTCAGCATCACGCATCGAACTTGAAGATGTATCTGGATGTGATGACTGGCTCTTCGAGTCCTCGGACGAAAAAAGCCAGCACATCACCTCCGCCCGCTTCACTGACTGGCCCGGATGTTGTCCGTCTGATGCGAAAGCACAGAATGACAATTGCCGGCCTGGCCTTGCGACTCGGTTTCACTCAGAAACGAGTGCGACAAATTCGCAGTGCGGGCATTCAGGATCCGCATGTGATTCGCGACTGGATGGAAGCGATCACAGGCGAAGATCCCGGCCCACTTCCCGAGCGTTATCGAGTGAACGGTATCCGTGAAGAAACCGAATGCTGTTTCTGCGGTTACCCATTGTTCAACGGCGACGAAGCCTGGGAATACGTGAGTGAGGTTTTTTGTTCCATCAGTTGCTGCCGAAAAAGCAAAGGCTGGTAAGGTGAATCATCTGATGATTCACAACTGAGAGGTTCTTTGACATTGCACGCCACCCGGACCTCTCTCTTTGTCTGACGGCGTTTACTGTTCAACAGTCGCTCCGCTGACTGGAACTCGTTCGCCCCCCGGTTCTCGAGGGCCAGTGATCCAAATCGCCACCATTCATCCGATCCGGACAATGACACCAATCCGCATGGATCAAAGTGAAAGAAAAATCCCCCGTTGCCCGTTCGCCTCATCATAGCACAACGTCAAGGTCCGCCGCCCATTTCATTCGCTTCCGCGACCAGCGGCTGCTGCTTCGCGAGTACGCGAAGGCTCCACCTTGACCTGTCGTGCCGGTCGGACTTCGATGCCGACGGCAGGTATCACACATTGTCATTACATGCTGACGCCGACAGCAGAAGACAACTCATGGAGGAAACACGATGAAGACCACAACGAGAAGAAAAAGAGAATCAGTCAGCTACGACGACACGTACATCCGCGAGGTACGGGCGACGTATCACATGACGGAAACGCAGCCGTTCATTATTCAGGGATCGGAACATGTCGCACAGTTTGTCCGCTCGATTCTCACTGACAACAGCCGAGAACACTTCGTCGCCCTGTACCTGGACGGAGCGAATCAGGTTGTCAGCTATTCCATTATCTCAATCGGCACGGCAAACATGTCCGTGGTCCATCCACGGGAAGTTTTCCAGCGAGCCATTCTTGCCGGAGCCGTCTCAATTGTCGTCGCCCACAACCATCCATCAGGAATACTTACCCCGAGTCAAGAGGACATCAAGGTGACGCAACGGCTGAAAGACGCGGGAGAAATTCTGGCTATCAAGCTGCTGGACCACCTGATTGTCAGTGACGTCGCCCATCGTTCGATCATCAATGAATCATGACGCCTACGACACCGTCGCAAGAATCAATGGGGGAATTCTGCAACTCGACTCCGGCTCAGTATTCATCGGGAAGCATAGCCGTTGTTGCAGCCTGGATCGGTGGCTCAATCGTTCGTGTGCCAGCGTCGTAGATCATGTTAGTGCGAATCGACGATGGTTGCACTGTCAAATTCTTTTTTGGTCCCTGGTCGTAGACCATTCGAAACTCATTCTTGAACTGCTGGCTCAATATGGCTGCGTTGGAAATGAGTTGCTGTCGCAGCGCATTTCGTTCATCAGCTGACAGTCGAAAAGGCAGAGAGGGTACGGCGTTCATGTAACCGTAATCTCGGATGATGGCTGCGATGTTCATCCCAACTGCATGACCTCGTTCATCACCAAGGTTCACTTCACACCAGTCGGCCACTTCTTCGTACGACGCATCCAAGTTGTCCATCACTGTGCTCCTGATCTTCGGACACTGCAAACGGTGAACTGCCCAGAGTGGCTCATGACACGCCGACACGTTGAATATGCGGTGGTAAGTCTACCGATAGTTGGCCACATCCACAATCTTTCGGATTGTGAAACCGATTTCCGAGGCTGGTACCATGTAGTTTGGATTATTGGAGATCAAGAATCTCCCGGATGATTTGCCTCCGGACCCCGATCTACGTTTACGCCCGATGCATCTCAAAGCGCATCATCGGAGATTGGTGGAAGTTTGATGGTGATAGCACGGCGAGGCTTGTGCTCCCGTAGGGCATTCGCGACATTCGACCGTTTCACGTTTCCGATTATCGAGCAATCGGGGTCCTGCAAGGTGACACAGAGGAGCGTCACAGATGGAGAAACAAGGTTTACTTGCCGCCGTGCGAGACGAGCTCATCTCACGTGCGCGGCGATATTCCAGATCCGAGGCTCCAATATCCTATTCAAAACTCGCTGACAGATTGGGTATTCCTACCAATTACAATTTCACAAAGACAGCAATTCGCCCACCGCTTTCGAGTTTTTTTGTCAGATCATTACGATCGTCGCATTTTAGACCTCTGGCTATTTGCGTTGGTCGGTTATAGGACAGGCTTGTATGCATTCTGAATTCGGCTGGACCCTTCTATCCCGGGATGCACTTCGTCGAGCCGAGACGCAACTGCGCGAAGATGTTGAAGGCGTTCGCGACGAAATTGGCTTCCTCGCGCTTCATCAGGGATACGCTGACCGTTTCTTTCCCGGCACTTCAGTCCTTCATACCCGTTTGCGATACGTGCTATTCGTTCCATGGTTGTACGAAAAGATTGCTCGTCACCGCACCCGCGAAAAAATATCGGACATTCTGCAGAACGAGGAACTGGAACTCACACGCCGGCTGATCAACCTCGGGGCCAAACAGGGGGTTATCGGAATTCGCAGTTATCCAAACCCCACTGCACAACCACCGAGCATGATTTACTGGTCTGCGATGGCGGCTTGGCGGATTCTCAAACCGCTCGCCAGCGGCTCGGTTCCTTCACGCCAAACTGTGCACCGTGCAATCGCGAAGAAGCATCTTGGCCATCGGCCAAGCCACCAGTTACACGACGACGACAGACAGCTACTGGTCGAAGAGGAGCCATTATTTGGGGCAATACCTCCAGCGCCCGAGGAATGGTTCTCTGCAAATCGAGATCTGGACTTCGCACTTCAGCCCACAGAGAAACGCTTTCTTCGCAGTTGCTTTCTAACCGTGTCTCGCCCCGACAGTAACGGAACTCCATCACTCCTGGCTCGCCTTGTGGAGCATCAGGTCACGCTGGCTGATCGTGAAACGCTTTGGTCCGCCAAAGTGAAGTCGGCCGCCGATGATGCCGACAGAATCGCCTTGACAAGAGCGAGGCAGGTGGCTGCGATTTCGGCAGTCGGACGTGGTGTGTACGCCGCGATGGTTGAAGTGATGCGAGATGCGTACGACGGCGTCCAAACAGAAGACACGCATCGCAGCAATCTGGCAGCGGTTTGTGACACATATTCGAAAGAGGCGTTGGCCCTCAACATTGATGAGATAACAATCGACGCACCTACAGTGCCCAGCGGCATTCTGGATGTACTTCGGGCAACGCAGGATTGGCTCATGGGAAATCGCAGGGATGTGATGGTGCTGTACGATGTCTACGAACGTGCTGAGTCCAGACGGAAAGACCGACGCGCACGACTGACAAAGAGTATCGTCGGACGCGAAAAACGTGCTGAGTGGACACCAGAGGATTCGGCGTTAGCGGAACCGCTTCACTATCGTTGGCAACAGGTGCGGCAGCTGCTGATGGATCTGCAGGGGGCTGTATGAGCAATCGTCGATGGGCAAACGTGTCATATCTGGACGCAATTCGACCTGAGCCAGCATGGCAGACCGAATACGCGATTCTTGCCAGCTATTCTGCCGACTTGGTGGCGCTGGTTGCTGCGCTGCTCGCACTCGCGGGGCTCGACGATGACCGTGGCTCGGGCAGCAAAGTCGATTTTGCGAATGCAATTGATCAACTTGCGGGACGGATTCGACTAATTGTTCAGTCCGGCCGACTGGTAGCACCTCCCAAGACACCTCGCATCCTGACAATTCTCGATCGCTATGTTCGCAACGTTCGTTTGGACGAATCCACAGCCTCGTGGCATCCCAAGGCCGCCCTTGCGAAGCACGTCCAGCAGTCGGGAGAGGAAGTTGAGTGGCGATTATGGATTGGTAGTCGGAATTTGACGCGGGACTTGGCGTGGGACGTTGGGCTTACATTGATTGGTCGAGTCGACGGCACCGGAACTGAGGTTCTCGGTGTAACAGAATTCGCCGAAGTACTTGCTCAACAGGCAGAGCTTCCCGGTGTAACGCCGCGTCAGATTCGATCAGAGCTCCGGAGTGTACGATGGACGGTGCCGGCTGGTTGTTCAGTCCATTCGTTGAGACTCTTTCAGCCAGAGGGACCGCGTGGACTTCCTCAGGAACCTGATCGAGTTAACCGTCTCATCGTGATGAGCCCGTTTCTGGATGGCGCGGTTGTCGGAACTCTCGGAAAATGGGGCAGTGTCGATACACAGCGTATCCTAGTTTCCTCTCGAACAGAGCTGGCAAAGCTGGCCGCCCAGTCGGGGAAACCGTTGAATGGATTCAACGAGTTGTTGTATCTCGATGCCCCGGTCCCCGATGAGCAGACAGCCGGTAACGTTTCTGATCGTGAGAATGCCACTTCACAGGACGAGGAGCCTGACCCCCGCAGTCTGCACGCCAAGGTTATCTTCGCCGAGTCGGGAAAACGCCTGCTTGTCTGGACCGGGAGCGCCAATGCAACCCAGCGCGGCTGGTTGGGTCCAAACTATGAAGTGGTCGCGGAACTGGAGGTAAGCCCCGAGATCGCCGATGGACTCCAGAATTTTGTCAATGAGATCGCAAAGACTGTGCGTTTGGACGAACTCGGAGATCCAGACCAGGGCAATGACGTTGAAGATCGTCTGGAAACCGCACGAAAGCATGTCGCGGCTACGTGGGATGTGCGACAGCAGTTGACAGACCAGGTACCAATCCTTGTTGGAGAGACGGACCCAAATCCTATCGACATGGATATCGAACTCACCGTCGGATTGCTCAGTGGCAATCTTGTGGTTTGGCCACGGGAAGCAACCCAGATCAAACTGCCTCGGATTTCCGCAGCAGATACAACGGAACTTGTGTGGTGCCGGCTGAAGTTGGGAGAGTCCGCCATCGGCTGGCTGCAGAGGGCACCTCTCGATCCGGCTCCTGACGATGATCGCGATCGCGAGGCCCTTGCTCGCTATCTCGATCCCCGAACCTTTCTGCAATGGATCAGATCTCTACTGATTGGAGAATCCGATGGTGAGGGCGGCGGGGATTGGGATGGCGAGAAGAACACGCAAAAGCGACGCGGCAAACCCGAAGCTGCCCCGATCTGGTGGGCGCCGACAATCGAAGAAGTGCTTCGGTCCTGGAGCCGGGATCCGTCCAGCCTCAAACTGATTGATCGAAAGGTTCGTCATTTCCTTAAGTTGTATCAGGAACAACCAAACTCGGAGCTTTCTGCAGCCGATCGTGCGGTGGTCGCGGAATTTCATCAAACATGGCAAATACTTCGTCGAGAACTCGTGGAGGGGGCATGACGGAGCTGAAACCATTTCAACGGGCAACCGTCCAGGCTGTTCTCGCTGCGTTCGACCGGCGGCGGCGAATTCGGCGATTTCTGGTGGCGGATGAGGTCGGGTTGGGCAAGACTGTCGTCGCGCAGCACGTTATCCGCGAAATGATGGCGAAAGCGGATCAGGCCAAACCGTTCGTTGTGTTTTATATGTGCAGCAATCTGACAATCGCGCGACAGAATCGACGCAAACTACTGGAAGTACTGCCTAAAGAAGAACGAGATGCTGCCGATTGTCCGGTCGATCGTCTCTCCCTGCTTCGCGCCTCCGATCCACCAGAGCATCCGAATCTGCATCTTTACTCGTTGACGCCCGACACCTCGATTCCGATACGGAAACGACACCGGCGTGATGGGCGGAAGGAAGAGCGAGCCCTGATTCATGCGCTGGTGCAGCGTCTCTGGCCGCGGCTGTTCGACGAATGGGGAAAGAAAGTGTTTCAGGGAAGTGCGACCGTTCATTGGAAACACAGCATCAGGCAGCAGGAATATAAGGCGGAAGACGCCGCACTTCGGTCGGCTTTTCTGAAATCAGTGCGGCAAGAGTTTGAACTCTCGGAAGGACAACACCTACTGGCCGAACTGCGTTCAAGATTTGGAGTCGGTGAGCTCGACCAACTCGACCTGATCGTTCACCTTCGGAATGCACTCGCGGCAAGTGCCGTCGAAAAAGTCAGCCCGGACCTGGTGATTTTCGATGAATTTCAGAAGTTCGACGACCTTCTGAAAAAGCAGGAGGACAAAGCCGCAGAACGCGTGATTGGCCGTCTGTTGGGGCACGGCATGCAGAATCCGCCCGCGCTTCTCTTGCTGTCTGCAACCCCCTATCGCCTTTTCACACGCCGCTGGGAAGAGGAGGCAGGCGCATCCCACCGGTCCGAATTCTTTGAATTAATCGAGGTGCTTTTCGGAGGTGACGGAAAGGGCAGCGATCTTACGGCTGAGAAGAAGCGAAAAGAGTGTGAAAATGCTTTCGTGCAACTCGAGACCGAACTTCGAAAAGGATTGCCAGGGTCAAATGAGGCGCAACAGGCCCGCTGTGCCATTGAGATTTTGCTCTGTCCGATCATCGCGCGGACAGAACGAGCATCCCATAATGATGGCTGGGATGAGTTTCGCACAGAGTCGTTGCAGGCGCCGATTGCGTCAGAAGACTTGTCGATCTTTAAGCATCTGAACCAGTGTTTCGACGACGCTCATCGACACAGTGCGGTGCCCTACTGGACTTCAATTCCCCTGCCGATGCAGACAATGGGAAATCACTATGTCGCATGGAAGTCATCAAAGCAGGCTGACGGCAATGGTGTTCCACATCTGAACGCGGAGATGCGAGAAACCTACAAGTCACTACCGTGTTGGCCGCATCCGCGACTTCGTGCACTCGCTCAACTGGCGCCTGCAGATCAATTGACCGTACCGTGGCTGCCTCCGACAGCGCCTTGGTGGTCTCCGCGAGGCGTTTGGAAGAGTCGGCAGCAATCACTTCACAAGCTCTTGGTGTTCAGCCGATTCCGCGCCGTTCCCCAGGCGATTGCAGCTGCACTCAGTTACGATCTTGAAGCCCATGCATTATCGAACGACGGACTCCCTTACTCAGACGTCTCTCGACGTCGTTTGCTTTCGGCAACGGACAAGAGACATCCGCTGTTGGGATTGTTTCACCCGTCACCGTTTCTTGTCCAGGCGACCGATCCTCTGGCTGCAAACACTGATGATCTGGGTACTATTCGCCGGAATGTGCGTCGGCAGCTAAAAGATGCAATTCGCCAGCTTGGAATCTCGATCCGGGACGAAGGTCCATCATTGCCGACATGGAGGCTGATAGCGCGACTCGAACGGCGCGCCGGCAATTGGGGCTGGATCAGCGAAGCATGGTGGTGGGTGCATAGCGAAATCGCCACGGGGCAATCCGAAGACTCCGGTCTGGGAAACCTGCTGAAGGACTGGAACGACGAGGCGAGCCAACCTATTGAAGTCATCAAACCCGCTGCCTTTGAAACTTTGGTTGACTATGCACTTGGTTCACCTGCGGTGGTTATCGGTCGCGCACTCTTGCGTCATTGGCCGCAGGCAGTTAGCGATACTCGAGACAAGAAAGGGAAACTTGTATTTCGCCACACGTTGGCCGCTTCCTGGATGGGTTTGCGAAATTACCTCGATCAACGCTGGTTTTACCGCGTGCTGTGCAGCACCAATGAGTCGTACCCGGACGCGATTCTCCGCGCGGTGGTTGATGGCAATCTGGAATCTGTATTGGATGAACATCTCTGGATCACATCCAAGTTACGCAACCTTCAGGATGAGGAACTGGCCATCGAGCTCCGGGATGGCCTGACGATCAAGAGCGGAACATTCTTTTTGCACCCGATCGATGAAAAGAGAGACGCAACGTTTTCATTACGTTGCCACGTGGCACTCCCATTCATTCAAACCCAGGTCCGGAATATTGAGGAAGGTGAAAAGCCTTTCCGGACGGATGAGATGCGCCGGGCGTTCAATACGCCGTTCTGGCCCTACGTTCTCGCCACCACTTCGGTGGGGCAGGAAGGCCTCGATTTCCATGCGTGGTGTGACACGCTCGTCCATTGGGATCTTTGCCGAAATCCCGTCGATTTGGAGCAGCGGGAAGGACGTATTCAGCGATTCGGCGGCCTATCGATCCGTCGGGCAATTGCCGCCCAATTGGCTAAACAGGCGATGGACACCAGGAACAGTACGGAGAGTCCATGGGCACGAATTGAAAAACTGGCAGACCAAAATATGAGCGATGACTCGGGGCTCGCCCCATGGTGGGTCTGCAAGGATGGCAATGTGAGTCGATATGTCTTCGACGTGCCAACGAGCGAGCAGAAACACTGGTTGCATTGGATGAGGGAACAGCGATTGCTCTATCGCCTGGCTCTTGGGCAACCGAATCAGGAAGATTTGATTGAGATTCTGTCGAGCAAGGCCGGTATGGAACCCGACCAGATGCGCCAAGCAGTCGTCAATTTGTCACCGTGGTTTCGAAAGTAGGAGAGAAACAAAACGCTCCTGCTTCGAAATTCGCGAATGAAGTTCGCAGTGTTGATTCTGCTGTTTTTTCATGTCAAACTTGAAAGGGCTCAAACTCGATTACCGTTGGCATTGTTGGGTCAATTCCGACATTGGCAATAAAGCTGAGAGTCAGCTGACCATTTATGCCGACTTCCAGTAAAGCGTGTTTCGAAACAGCTTCGCTATCCTCGCCTCGGCTCAATGAACCCTTGAAACTCCGGGAGGTCTTCCGGTCTGACAGCAACATCCGATAACAACCTCCCGGAAGCCCAGAAATCTCAAAGTACGCATACTTTTCGTGGATGTAAAATCTGCCCGTCACGCCCGCTATTTTGACAGCACGGAAATGGAGTCGTATCCAGTGCTCGTCAACAATTGCATGGACATTCAGACCTAGAAGAGGAATCCTGACCCATCCGAGGATGGTGACAGTGGCGATGACTCCCTTGCATATGTCAAACATTCTGTAAACGGAAACAACAACGACTGCTGCGAGTGAAATGAAGTTCTGCATTTGCTAGTCTCCAGAATCTGAAAGAATGAAACATGTGACGACGAACCGCGTTGCCGCGGCCACACATAAATCTGACAGGTTTACTTGTGTGATCCAGATCCGAAGATGCTGCAATTTTGACAGGATCGGTTGACAAAATGGCTTTCAAGCAGGAGATCATGGATCGCATTGCGAAGTTATTGACAGAACAATGTTCGAAAGTACCGCTGTACACGAAGACTGACAGAAAAGGTCAGGTGAATGTTCGGAAGGCCTGTGACAAACGTCTGTTTGGTCTGCCTTCGTTTGGCACAATCACCGCGATTTGTGAGGGCCGTTCCGCGCGAGACGGATCGCTGACGCAGTTCGCAAAAATCGTAAAAGTCAGCGAGCAGTACATTTTGGAAGGGGTTGAGGAGGAAAGCCCTTTGTCCAAGTTGAACCAGGCAATGCAAATACTTCGCACAATAATTCGCGCTAAGAAAGATCCCCCTGATTCAGTGAGAACATCTTCGAAACGATCTTCAAGCCAGATTCAAGTGTCAGAACTGACGTTGGCGATGATTGTCGAATCGTTACAGCTGGCAGTCAAAGAGGATGTTCTTGTTTTTTACGAGACGCGTTCGCACGAACTTGAAGCTAAGCTATCAAGCTGTTTTGCGGGTGTTGAGTTCGTGGTCACGACGAACGATGAGCCACGATCTGCGTGTCAGCTTGCCGCCATGGGGTTGTTTGAATGGCTAAAGCGCGCGCATGAGAGTTCAGCCGCAGATGGTGAAATTGGGATAGCCGTGGGCAGTGGTGGAACTGTTCTGCGGTCGTTTCAAATGTTCGCCAGAGAACTGCCGACTTTGGCTTTGAACAGCCGTGAAAACCTCAGTCGCCTTCATTTCTACCCAATCTCCGCATCAGTCGATACGAGCCACAATTTCGATGACATTCCAAGCGTATTCATTCAGCAATGTCTTCAGGATAACGGTCTAAAATTCCTGATGGGAAACGTCGCCTCGACGCCACATTTGGGTTACAGAAACAAGGGTTCAAAATGGTTGCGTGAACACATTCATTGCGCGATTACATCTGTAGCGCGCTGGAATGATCCTCATAGCATGCTTAAAACTCACATGGGGAAGCTTCCCACGGACAAGCAACTCTGCAACGTGGTCGGAGAAGTGCAATTCCGCCCGTTTACGACCACACGATTTTCCGAAAAGACGGAGCAGCGGCTGCCGGATGTTCTTATGGAATTACCGGAGATGGTCAAATTGCAAACACAGTGTCCATTTTTTATGGTGGCTCCAATGTGTCCGCGATGCTACGACGAAGGTCGCAACGCGACAAAAACAGAAGCCCTGATGCCATTGTTGAGGAATCCCGGCATGCGGATGTTTAACCGTTTGTTCGTGGACAATAGTACCGCCCGAGAAATCATCCGCGAGGCACACGCCGCTGCGCGGAAACTGCGATAGGCCGGCCGCTCTGGATTTTTCGATGCTTTCGCGGGAAACGCCTTGGCTGCTCGGGTGCGCGAAACATCATATGCCACAGGACTGACGATACGCCGGTCATCTCCGTGATTCACGGTGTAAGTACAGTCTCGCTAGAATTCCAACCCTGCTCCATGTCGCCAAACGTCCGTCTTTGGTAAGGTTTGGCAAGCACAGTCGCCTTTGCGTCAGGAAAGGGTTCGCGATCGTGAAGCTTGACCAATATTTGCAGATCAACGAAGCCGCTGAATTCCTGGGCGTGTGTCAGAACACGTTGAGAAACTGGGGACGAACGGGAAAGATTCAGGAATATCGTCATCCAGTGAATAATTACCGGTTGTACAGGCAAGATGATCTTGAAGCCCTCCTCGATTCGGCTCAAGAGTCGCTCGAGAAATCGCGGAAACCTCGATGAACTCGATGAATTGGATTGAACGCAAGGAATTGCAGTGACAGAAACCGAAACTCCAACGTTGATTCCCCTGTCGATCATCGACGGGTTGCTTACTGCGCAGCTTGCCATCGCCTGGGCGGGCGAAGGTGGAGAAGAGCCACGTCTTGGATGGTGGAAGACGGACCTCAAAAGTGAGTTCGGTGGCGAGGATTTCTTTCGACGTCTGTTGCCACACACCTGGGAATGGGCTGTTTTGCAGGCAATGCGGGAAGCTGCGAGAAGACGGGATGCCCAACTTCGCGAACAGGATCACGACGCAGACCGGATCATCTCACTGTATTGCCTCGGATTCGAGATTGACGAACGTGCTGATGAGCGATTAATGGAATTCAAACGCGCCGGAACTTCGCCGATGGAGGCATTGCCGGGCCTTAAAGATGTGATTTCTGACGAATGGAATGCCCACCACTTCGCGGAATGGCTTCAGGGTCACGGATCCGTTGACTCTACCAAAGTACCCGCGGGACGTCGCCTGAAAGGGCAGCAGCCAGCGTCACTGGAGTTGACGATCTCACATCTCGTGGCGGGCATGCATCCGTTGTCGGACAGTTATCCTCTGCCGCATTATCGGAGGCCGAATTGATGGACCGTCCTTCGGAAGCTGTCGAGTATCACACTCGTCTCCTGCAGTGCTCGATCGAAGTCGAGCATTCCCGCGAGTACTGGCAACACGTTGAACATTCTGCCACCGTCGAAACGGCTCAGACCGCGTTTACTGAGTACTGGTTTGGCGCTCGGAGTATGCCGCGAGTGGATCGGCTGTTGACGAATTTTCGTGAGCGATTTGACCAATTCCCACCGTCACTCTTTGTATTGCATCGCTGGAAAGCGATGGACGCGGTAACGCGACGACTCATCTGTCATTGGCATTTGCAACTGGCAGACCGCCTCTATCGCGAGTTTACGGGAGTGTATTTGGTCGAACGGGCAGGGAGCGGTCGCACGGACGTAACGCGAGACCTGGTAGTGCGGTGGATTGAACAACTGGTGCCGGAACGGTGGACACTCTCCACTCGAATTCAATTCGCGAGAAAGCTGCTCTTCTCGGCAGTCGAATCAGGACTGCTGAAAGGAAGCCGCGATCCGCGTCAGTTCCAAACACCGCGCGTGAGCGACGACGCGCTGACCTATATCCTTTACCTTTTACGAACCGTTCAGTTTCAGGGAACGCTGACGTCCAACCCGTATTTGCGATCAGTGGGGTTGAGCGTTGACGATCTCGAACGCCGTCTTCGTGCATTGCCAGCATGTCGGCTTCGCCGTCAGGGAGAACTCTCTGAGTTTACCTGGAATTACGACGGACTCATCGAATGGGCCGAAGACAGGATCCTCTGCAACGATCGCATATTAAGGGAGACTGCATGACAGCCGATCTGTTTCATCAGTCACCGCTGCAGCAGGCCATCCATGCACTTCGATCAGACCTGATTCAGGATGACGGGCCTCGCATCAGCACGATGCGCAACTACCGATTTGCGATCGTCCAGTATGAGCCAAAGGATGAATTTCGGCTGCGTCGGGAAATCCGAAAGCTGCACTCCGATCTGATCTCCAACGGATGGATGGTGCTTTCCATCAGCTTGCAGAAGTTGTTGCTCGATCGTGTTCGGGCACAGGGCGAGGAGTTCGTTCAACATTTGATCGAACGCGAAAAGCGGACGGCAAAGAGATCCATTGCGAGAGGACTTCAGGATCTGCAGAGCAGGCTGGCTCCATTGATCGAAGGTCCCGAAGGCATTGCGGCAGATTGCAGTCGGATTATCTGCGAGTACGCCGATCAAAATCCGGACAAACTTGACCGAACGCTGGCCGTCATTGGTCGCGCCGGAGCCCTGTATCCATTTTTTCGTTCTTCTGCATTGCTTCGACATCTTGACGGACGAACAAGGAATGTTCCCGTCGTCTTACTGTACCCAGGTGAGCGTCGAGGCGAGAAGGGTCTGTCGTTTATGGGTGTTGTGGAACCTGACAGTGATTACCGGCCTCGAATCTATTGACTGACCTTGCTGTTAATTTGGTTGTGAAAGCGCTCAGATGAGTCGGAAAGAAGCTTCAGCGGTGGGAGAATCACCATCGGGTTTTTCAATAAATCCTTCAATCATCCGCGACTTGTTTCGCCAGGATGTGACACGTGATATTCCGCCCGTGGTTTATTTCCATGAACAGAGTCCGGAGAAAGTTCAGGATGAAGTTTCGGAATACATCATCACAGGCGGCTGGAACAAAGAGCACCCGAACTACAAACGCGTTCCGGATGGAATTCATGAGCAGTACGTCAGTCTGCTAAAGGCCATCACGAAGGAATTGGACAAGAACGGGGGACCGTCGCTGCCCACCGCGTGGATTTCCGGCTTCTATGGTTCTGGGAAATCCAGTTTCGCGAAGCTGCTTGGCCTTGCGCTCGATGGCGTTGAATTGCCAAACGGGAAGTCACTGGCCGAGACGCTACTTGCGCGTGACATGTCGGATCGAGCCCAGGAATTCCGTGACGCATGGAAGAATCTCCGACAGAAAATCGCCGAACCATTTGCAGTTGTCTACGACATTGGCGGTTTCGCGAGGGACAATGAGCATATTCACTCAGCTTGCGTGCGCCAGGTACAGCGACGACTTGGATACTGCGCTGACCGTTTGGTTGCTGACTTTGAATTGCGGCTTGAACAGTCCGGCGAGTGGCGACGATTTCTTGACGTCGCCCGAGAGATTGGTCATCCGTGGGAAGAAGAAAAGAATCAGCCGTTTGCGGACGAGGTGTTTTCCGAGATCCTGCACCACTTCGACAAGGACCGCTACATCGAACCGATGAGCTGGATTGACAGTCGTTCCGGCACTGTGATTGCTGACTCACCCGAAGAAGCTGTTGCTGCGATCCGCGAGATGATGCGATTTCGCAAACCGAACGGGACGCTGTTTATCGTCGTGGACGAAGTTTCGCAGTACGTCCTGTCCAACGATCAGCGCGTGGACAAGCTGCGGTCGATGGCATCGGAACTAGGAAGCCAGTTAAAGGGAAAAGCGTGGCTGTTCGCGCTGGGCCAGCAAAAGATCGATGAAGAAGCGGGGGACGCGTTTCTCGTCTGGGCAAAGGATCGCTTTCCGTTGCAGCTTCGCGTTCATCTCGCAGCAACAAATATTCGCGATGTGGTGCACCGCAGACTCTTGCAGAAAACCAGAGAGGGTGAAGAAGTTCTTCGGAAGCTGTTCGAAAAGCACCGACCAGATCTGAAGCTCTTTGCTTTCGGATGCGAAGACGTATCCGCCGACGAATTTGTTGAAGTCTACCCGCTACTTCCAGGCCAGATCGATCTTCTGCTCCAGATTACCAGTGCCATGCGGATTCGATCGGCGCGAGCGCAGGGTGATGACCAGGCGATCCGTGGGCTCTTGCAGTTGCTGGGTGAGCTGTTTCGGGACCAAAATCTTGCAGACTTGCCCGTCGGCACCCTGATTACGCTCGACTCGATCTATGAGATTCAAAAGACCGCCCTCGATTCCGATACCCAGGCCAGCATGGCCAGGATTCTTAGCGAGACTGCGAACAAAGGTCCCATGCTGCAACGCGCTGCGAAGGCGGTCGCGTTGCTTGAATTGATTCAGGAAACGCGTCCGACGGAAGCAAGGCTTGTCGCTCAATGCCTGTATGACTCCGTGCACCGTGGTAGTCAGGTCACTGAAGTGACTGACGCACTGGAATTGCTTCGCGGCGAAAACTTGCTGGCCTACTCGGAAAAGCTTGGTTATCGCATCCAATCCACTGCTGGTGAAGAGTGGGAACGTGACAAGCGAGAAATCCGGGCGTCGCGTGAAGCCATCAGCGAGATCGTGCGTGATGCAATCAAAATGGTGATGGAGAAACCAGACAAGCCAGCCTACAAGAAACGTCCATTTCCATGGGCGGCGGTGTTTTCAGACGGCAAGGGGATCACTGACGAAAAGATCCTCAGGCCGAAAGACGAAGCAGTGGTTTATGTCGACCTGCGGTTCATGCCTCAGGATGACCAGGCGGAATCGACGTGGATTGAACGAAGCAACGAAACCAGTTTGCGGGATCGCATTGTCTGGGTTTGTGGGGACACCACAGAACTGACTGATTCTGCCCGATCACTCGCAAAAGCACGCGGCATGGTCCGGAAATTTGGCGAACGTCGCAATTCACTCAGTGATCCCAAGAAACTTCTCTTACAGCAAGAGGAAGTCAAAATTGAAACACTGGAAAGTGATATTCGAGGCACGGTCGAATCAGCATGGATGTCCGGCACGATTTACTTTCGCGGCAAGTCGTACAAACCAGACGATTTTGGTGCAAAGTTTTCCGTGGCAATTCTGAAAGCTGCCGAAAGAGTAATGCCGACGCTGTTCGAGCACTTCGACCCCGTCACGCTTCAGCCATCAGAACTGGAACAGCTCCTGTTGCCCGAGCTGACCGGACCTTCAACGAAATTCCTGAAGGACGAACTGGGAATCCTGGAGCTGGATTCCGGAAAATATCAGCCAACTTGCAGCGGTGTGATTCCCGTTCGTATTCGCGACTACATTGAATCAGAAGATGGCGTCAGCGGCGCAAGTCTGCTGACAAAATTTGCGGGACCTCCGTATGCCTATCAGCCTGAAGTGATCAAGGCGTGTGTCCTGGGATTACTCCGGGGAAGCAGGCTTAAAATCGAAGATGAAAGCGGCAATGAAATCACGGCGGTGCGTGACGCCGGTGTGCGTGAAGTCTTTGACAAGACAACCAGTTTCCGCCGGGCGCAGTTCATACCCGCCGGTGACGACGATATCGGCATTCGCGCACGCGCCAAAATCTGCAAGTTCTTTGACGAACAGTTGAGCGAACCGCTTGATCGAGAAGACAACGCGATCGCAGATGCCGTACAGAAGCATTTCCAAAACGTAGCAACGCGTCTGCGTGACGTCGTACGGAGTTTCGATCGACTGCCCGGCAAACGGGAGACGCTAAAGGAACTGGACAGACTGAACGGTGCGTTGGAGACTTGCCTTGCGAAAGTGCGACAAACAAAGCCGACGGTTCAGCGAGTTAAGAAACATCTGGACGATCTGATTGATGGTGTGAAGATGCTCAACCGGTTCGGCGCTGAGCTGACCGAAGAATCACTGGAGCTACTGCGTAAAGCGGAGAGTATCTGCCAGAACGAAGTCGCACAGCTGCGGGATGTCGATGCTCTCACAGGCGTGGAATTGGAAGCAGCCAAACGTATCTCCGACCAGCTGCAGTCTTCACGTCCGTGGGTTGACGCCGGAGCATTGCAACCGGATATGGACAAGATTCGTGAGGCCTATTCAGCCCAACGCAAACGGCTATTGGAATGGCAGGAGCAGCAGGCTGAGCAGTCCCGTGGGCGAATTCGCATGCGGGATGGTTACAGCACGTTGTCAACTGAAAAGTCGCACAATGTGCTCAGGCCAATCAACGATGCAACCACGGATACAACGGTGGATGCGGTGGCCCCGGTTCTGCGTGATCTGAAGGATCGCTTTACTGTCGATTTGCAGGAAGCGGAAAAAGTCGCCAACAAGCTCCTTGATGATTATCTCAGTGGTGGCACAAATCCAATCATCGTGCCTGTGGATCTGTCTTTACAAAACCGAGAACTGAAAACCAAAGAAGATGTCGAAGCGCTGGTGGATGAGATTCGTGAACGTTTGCTGGAGCAGCTTCGCACTGGCCAGCGGATTCGACTGGTCTAAGGAGTCGATCCGATGACAATGACTTCCGAAGCCAAGGGCAAACTGTCGAAGACCATTCGCGCCTTGCGAGAACGGTTACTTACGAACCTGAGTGAAGCAACCGATCGAGAGTACAAACTCAGCATTCGTACGCCAAAACTGGATTCGGCGAAAACGGCCAGGCGAAAGCGACTGGAAGACTGGCTGGCAGAACAGGCCCGCGCGGAAACCGGCAAGCAAAAACGCACGCGGGACGACTTCCGGCGCGAAGCCGAGCAGCAGGCGGCTTACACCCTGCTGAACAGGCTTGTCATTCTTCGGGTCATGGAAGCCACTGGACTCCGGAAACCGAAGGTTGTCACCGGCGGCTGGAACAGTCAGGGATACAAGGATTTTCGCGAGCTGGCTCCGGCCCTGGTTCGTGACGACGAAAGCGAAGGCTACTCGTTTCTGCTGCAACTGATTTTCGAGGATCTGGCTACTGACCTGCCCGGTCTATATGGCTCCGTCGGGGTCGCCGACCTGATTCCCGTACCATCAGCAACGATTCGAGCTGTTGTGGAAGCGTTTGACGATTCGGAATTGGAGTCCTGCTGGACCGATGACATGACGCTCGGCTGGGTCTACCAGTATTGGAATGATCCTCAGCGCGAAGCTCTGGACAAGAAGATCAACGAGGGCGGCAAGATTGAGCCACATGAGATCGCCAGCAAGACCCAGATGTTTACCGAGCGGTACATGGTCGACTGGTTGCTGCAGAACAGTCTCGGGCCGATGTGGCTGGCCATGTGCAGGAAGCATGGCTGGACGCCGGAAGTGGAAGCCGATGGCACGCTGCAACGATTGGAAGATCGGCGGGTCGCCTGGCGAGCGAAACGAGACGCGGGCGAGGTCGAGCTGACCGACCTGATGCCGCTGGAGACCAATGCCGAAAAACGCTGGGCCTATTATGTACCGCAGCCCATCCCGGATGATGCGGTGGAGCATGCGCCGGACAGTGTGCGCGATCTGAAGATTCTTGATCCCGCTGTCGGCTCTGGTCACTTCCTTGTCGTCGCGTTCGATCTGCTGGTTGCACTCTATAAGGAAGAAGCCCGCCACCGTGCAGCCGCGCCCCTTCTCCGCGACGGGGGAGAAGGGGCCCAAAGGTCGGATGAAGGAGCAGCAACAGATGACAAATGGTCCGATGTCGCGATCGTCGAACGGATTCTCGAACACAATCTGCACGGCATTGACCTGGATTCCAGGGCTGTCCAGATCGCGGCCGCAGCACTGTGGCTGAAGTCGCAGCAAACGTGTCCTGCGGCCCATCCGAGGCAGCTCAATTTGGTGGCTTCGAATCTTGGCATCGCAAGTCTGCCGGACAATGACCCGGCACTTGTCGAGCTGCGTGCAGCAGTGGAAAATGAGACGGGAATCCCGGCAAAGCTGACGAATCAGATTGTCGAAGCATTGCGAGGTGCCGACCATCTGGGAAGTCTGCTGAAGGTCGATGCGGCCATCGAGACAGCGATCTCGCAGTATGAGGAGCAAATCGGGTGGAAGAAGAAAGTTCGCCAGATTGACATGTTTCCGGACGGTACGATGGAATCAAAACCACGACCGATTTCGCGAGATTGGGCACAGAGCAGCTTGCTGGCAGCCTTAGAGTTGTTCTTAAGTCGACATACCAGCGCTCAGGAACTCGGTCTCCGGCTGAGAGGTGAACAACTCGCGGCCGGCGTACGGTTCGTTCGCATCGCAAAAGAAGGGACTTACAACCTCGTAGTTGGAAATCCACCGTACCAAGGCACAACAAAATTATCGAACTCTCAATACATCGAGAACAACTATGTTCGAGGTAAAGCGGACTTATATGCGGCATTCTTAATCAGGTCGCTGGAGCTTACCTGCGCTTCAGGTACTTCGGCGCTTTTAACTATGCGGAATTGGATGTTTATACAGCAGTACTACTCTTTGCGAAGCTGGTTACTAAGAGAGTATGATTTTCGAGCTATTGGAGATTTTGCCATTGGTGCTTTTGACGAAGTCGCCAACGACCTTCTTTCGGTCACAGTGGCTGTATTCCGGAAGTCAACGCCGAGCGGTGTGCCGTGTGCCGCTCAACAGCCTACTCCGCCTTCTGATCGCTCTTATGACCGTCAGCGCACAATTCGTAAGCGTGCAGCTACACTTGCAGGTGTCGGTAGGATGTGCTTTAGCGTTGGGCAAATGCAACTGCTGCCGGACAACGCCATTGTGTACTGGTGGAGTGATGATAAGGTTGCAGATTTCACAAAGTACCCTCTACTTGGATCAGAATCGTCTGTGCATCAGGGATTGGCAACTTCAGACAATTCGCGGCACTTATTTCGGCCTTGGGAGATGCACTGGTCCAGTATTGCCACAGAATCAACTTCCGACTGGGCAAATTACGGATGGGCACCGCACATCAAGGGGGCTGACGGAAAAGTGTGGTTCGAGCCTTTGGATATCATCATCAGATGGAAGAACTGGGGCCTTCAACTGCGGGCGTTTCACGAGTATCGCCATGGCAGTCACACTAAACGAATGCCGAATGAAGATACGTACTTGCGGCACCTGGGAGTTGCATTCAGTACCATTGGGAGTGATTTTACCGCAAGATGTTACAAATACTTCAGTGTTTACGATGCTGCAGGGTGTACGGTCTTCACATCAGATCGTTTTACGACTTGTTGTCTGCTAAACTCTGCTTACGCGAGAGATATCGTAGGTGGATTGAATCCTAGCATGTCGTTTACAAATGCAGATGTTGAGAGGGTGCCACTGAGGGCAATCGAAGGCACTCATGCTGTATTTCGAATTCTAGACCACGCGTTCACGATCCACGAGTCTTGCCGTGAACCTTCGGTTGAGTTTAGGCAACCGAGATCATCACCGTGGGGGCATGCTCAGGAATGGGCGCAATTGGCCGTTGATCGCATCGAGGGTGAACCGCTGCCCGAATATGTCGAACAACTCGACCCCGAGCCGCCGACCGATCATCTCAGCTTCGCCGTCGGCGTCGCCCTCGGCCGCTTCGACGCCAACGGCGAAGGGATTGTCGATCCGACTCAAGATGATCTGTCTCAGACATTGCCCCACGGCATCCTGTTCCTCGATGGTTCCCTCGGCGACGAGGACCTCCGTGATTCTCTGGGACACGATGCCACTCAGATCGTTCACGACAACTGGACCGAATACGGTTCCCAGATAGACACGCGAAGATCGCTTCGCGGCTGGCTCCGGGAGAAATTCTTTAGCGACGTCCACCGGCAGATGTATGAGAATCGCCCGATCCACTGGCCGCTATCGTCAGCAAAGAAGACGTTCATCGCCTGGTTGACGATCCATCGCTGGACCGACCAGACGCTGAGAGTCCTGCTGGCCGATCATCTTGAACCGGCCCTCAAACGTCTTGACGGTGAAATCGCCGACCTGACGGCCGCTCGCGGAACGGGCGACAAGAAGCAGGCTCGCGCCGCGGAACAACGCTTCGATGACGTCAAAGCGTGGCGAGACGAACTGGTCGAGTTCATTGCCAATATCCAGCAATGTGCCGAACGCGGCCCGGCTCCTGCTGACCCGAAGAAACCGGAACGCGAAGTCGATGCTCGGTACGTACCCGATCTGGATGATGGAGTGATGGTCAACAGCTCCGCCCTCTGGCCGCTGCTCGACCCACAGTGGAAAGATCCCAAGAAGTGGTGGAAAGAACTGGTCGCCGCCAAAGGCAAGAAAGACTACGACTGGTCCCACCTCGCGATGCGCTACTGGCCGACTCGTGTCGATCAGAAGTGCCAGACTGATCCCTCGCTCGGCGTCGCACACGGCTGTTTCTGGAAATACCACCCGGCCCGCGCTTGGGCCTGGGAACTTCGACTGCAAGACGAGATCGGTCCCGACTTCCTGATTAAAGAAGCGGCATACACTCCAGGCATTTACACCCGTCCCGAGAATTCTGAAAACCGAAAACCGAAAACCAAAAACTCCAAGTCCAATAGAGCGGACATCGATCTGCGATGCGAATTCATCGACTCGGCGCCGGCAGAAGCTCTTGTAGCCGTGGAAAAGGAAGTCCTCCGCCGTCGACGGAAACAAAAACAACCGCAGACCGAACTTCGGGTTCTGGAATCGGGTCTGTGGACTTCATCCCCTGACGACTGCTGGCAAATGGAAATTCGACTCATCGAGAAGCAGCAAGCTGACTTCCGGTTATTATCCCCCGAAGAACCGAATGCCCGTGCGAGATTCGAAGAGTCTCACCCCGACCTCGTTGAATTCCGGCAAGCACTCCTGTTTCGTCTGAACCCGCCAGATTTGTACGCCGACGAGGAGGAAGAAGAAGGTTTGGCTGTTGCTGAGAGCGAAGACACCGAGTCAGAGGAGTTGGAGGACTGATTTCAGTATGATGGCGTTGGCCGCGAGAGTCAGACGTCCGTACTAGTGCGGCATCGGAAAAACGAGAGATCCTATGGCTGAAGAAATCGAAAACATGTTTCCACGGGGAGCTGAATGGGTTCGTGCGGATTTTCATTTGCACACACTCAAAGAGCCCGGTGCGTCTCGCCAAAAGTTACGTGCTGAGTTTAAGGACAAGGAAAACAGTTTTGTCAAAGCGTGGATCGATCAATTGGTGAATGCGACGGTTCGCGTTGCTGTCGTCACCAACCACAATCACTTCGACGTGGGAGAATTCAAAGCTCTGCGAAAGGCTGCCAGAAAAGAGGGAATTCTCGTCCTGCCGGGATTGGAATTGGGAATCAACGGTGGAAAAAACGGCATTCACGCATTGATCGTTTTCTCGCCAGACTGGATTGATGACCCAGCGGCAAATGATGGGATTGATCGATTCTTGAAGTCGCAGTTTACGACTTCACCTGATGAAGGTTCACGCACGAATGACGACATTGCCGGATGCCTTGAGCGGCTGGACAGCTACAACAAAGACTATTTTGTTGTTTTTGCTCACGTTCAGTCAGACAACGGTTTGATCAATGAACTGAATTGGGGCACTCTGAAGGAAACGATTGAACGGTGTAATGACCGCTGGAATCGCGTGCTCGGCTTGCAGAAGGTGACCAATCCGGAAGTTCTTCAAAAGCATTGGCCTGTAGGACTGCCAGCATTTGTGGAAGGTTCTGATCCTCGAGACAGTATTACAGAAATCAGTCAGGCCGAGCGTGCGTGTTGGATCAAGATCGGAGATCTCAGTTTCGAGGCGGTACGGTTTGCTTTGATGGATCACAATCAGCGAGTCCGGCTAACTCCTCCAGAGATGCGGTCCGGTCCCGCACTGCACAGCGTCCGATTTGAAGGCGGCCTGCTGGACGGCCAGGAGTACGGTCTGTCCGAACAATTGACCACATTGATCGGCTCCCGTGGTAGCGGAAAGTCCAGCGTGATCGAATGTCTGAGATACGCTCTGGGGCAAGACCCATCAGATGATGACGCGAAGTATAAGAATGGCCTGGTGAAGGCAATGCTGGCTAACGGTGCAGACGTCATCGTTACAGGCCGCAATGAACACAATCAACTGGTAGAGATTCGGCGACCTTTGGGCTTTGACCCCAAAGTCTACCTCGAAGGTGCTGAAACACGACTTCGCCCGACGGATGTGTTGCCGGGGTTGTTGTACTTTGGGCAGAAGGATCTTGGGACTCGTCGTGAATCGTTCGAAGCGGAGTTCTTTTCACAACTCACCGGGGCTCGAACGGCACAGGATCGCGAGCAGGAGTCAAAGCTTGAACAAAAAGTCATTCAGGCCGTAGCAGACTTTCAGGCTGTCCAGAAGGCAAGAGGACTCGATGACGAATACGCTCAGGAACAGGAACGTCTAAAGCATCAACTTGCAATTTACGCGGACAAGGGCGTCGAAGAGAGACTTTCATCTCTGACGGTTTTTGATGCAGATCGTCGATCCGTCAAAGAACGACTGGATCAACTACATGTATTTTCGCAACAGTTTCGTAGAGAAGACGCCGCGTGGCGCGAGATCATGTCAGACTGGCCGGAACTGAAGAGTCCGTCGCTGAAAGATGCGTCCGATCGCCTCAAGGCCGCGTTCGATACCCTGCAAGGCCTGAAAGCAAAATTTGACCAAACGGTTGAAGGTTTGAGTGCACTTTCGAAGGAATTTGAAAGCATTCTCGCGAGCGTCAAGGAAACGGAACGCGGTCTTCAGGAAGGCTTTGCCCAGCTTCAGCGTGAAATCAATGAGCCGGGTTTGAATCTTGATGAGTACCGAAAGAAAAAGTCGCGTCACAGTCAATTGGTCAAATTGCAAGAGGCCGCCGCAAACAGAATTCAGGCAGAGCAAACATCCCTTTCCAAGGTCCTTTCGGCGGGCGAAGAACTTTATCGCTTCCGCCGGGAGCTGCACCGCAGGGAAGAAGCAGGACTGTTGGCTTATGCAAAGTCGATCCCTGACTCGATTAAACTGAGTACCCGATTCGAGGATGATCGTGAGGCATTTGGGCAATTCCTGTCTGATCAACTGAAAGGGCAGGGGTTTCGAGCAACCACTCGACAACTTGTCGTGGAGAAGTTCAGGAATGGCCTGGCCATTTTCGAGAAGCGAGATCGTCTTGAAGAAGACCTTGGAGCAAACGCTGACGTGGGTAAGTTGCGAACGGCGCTCTTCGCAAACCTCCAGGCATTTCTCACATACCGTGTCCCGGATCGTCGCGAGATCACTTTCAATGGCACGCCAGTGGCTCAACTTTCACTCGGTCAGCGTGCTACCGCGATTCTATCGCTGCTGACGTCGCTGGATCGGCATCCGATCATGTTGTTGGACCAGCCGGAAGACGACTTAGACAACGAAACGATCTTTCGCAACGTTGTCGAGCCGTTGAGAGATCGCAAAAAACGCTGTCAGTTCATCATCGCGACCCACAATGCGAACATTCCTGTTCTGGGTGATGCCGAACAGATCCACGCATGCCGGGAAATTCAAAAAGGCCAATACGCTCATCAATCCGGCAGCCTTGACTGTCCGGCTACAAGTAAAACCATCGTCGACATAATGGAAGGTGGTGCCGAAGCATTCCTCCGGCGCCAAAAGGTACTGCAGCAATGGACGAAATCAGTCTCCGACAGGAAATCCTGAAGGGTGAAGACAATCGCCGACAGTTCAAGCGTGAAGTGACAAATGGATTGGCGATAGCATCTGAGATCGCAGCGTTCTTGAACGCTGCCGGTGGCCAGATTTTCGTTGGAGTTGAACGAGATGGCGCTATTCGAGGTTTGTCGAACCAGCAAATCGAAGAATTGAACCAACTCATCAGCAACGCCATAACTCAAAGTATCCAGCCTCCAGTCGGAGTTGAGACAGAGAATGTCTCGACCTCTGATGGGACAGTTCTTGTGATCAGCATTGATGACGGTCCCGACAAACCTTATCAGACTTCCGATGGATACTTCTGGGTCAAGCGAGGCTCCGATAAACGGCGTGTCAATTCGAGGACGGAACTGAAACGCATGTTTCAGACGGGACACGATGTCTACGCAGAAACGCGACCAGTTCCCGGTGCAACGTTGGCAACGCTCGATGCAGATGCTTATGCACGCTTCTACACGGAAAAATATGGTCGAGCGGTTCCGGAGGACGATGCATTGCTCGAACGCGAGCTGACGGCCAGTCGACTCATGCATAACGGCCTATTGACGACAGCCGGTGTATTGCTTTTTTGCAGACAACCAGAACGACTCGTGCCGGCATTCTGTGTGAAAGCCGTTTGGTATAAAGGAAACGATCGTGCAGGGACAGAGTTCCGTGTCAGCGATCGATTCGATGGAACATTGCGGGAACAGTACGAAAAGGGGATGGCTTTCCTCAGAAGGTGGAATTCACGAGTCCCCGACGGAGGCTCTTTCAATACGTCTCGGGCAGAGATTCCCGAGTACGTGTTTGAAGAGTTATTGACGAATGCTTTGGTGCATCGCGACTACTTTATTGATGATTCCGTAAAACTGTTCATTTTTGATGATCGAATCGAGATTCGCAGCCCTGGCCGATTGCCAAATAGCCTCACTGTGGAGGCCATTCGACATGGCATCCGCCGAGACAGAAATCCTGTTCTGGTCTCATTTGCCTACGACGTCCTGAACTACCGAGGCCTCGGCAGCGGTATGCTCCGAGTGTTGTCTGTCATTCCCGACCTTGGTATCGAAAACGACGTCGAGGCAGAGGAAGTCACTGTGACGATCTCGCTTGCAGTTGGACAGGCCCCTGCTCATGGAACGGTCGAATGAGCGTATCCTCGGTCACTGGATCGCTGGGTCCCGTTTCGAAAGTGCTCGAAGCCGATCTTCAGGATTGGCTTTCGAAGCATAGCCTCATCATCTGGCTTGATGCCGACGATCTCTACAGCGATTTCGTGGGCCAGCTCATTGAACTACGAAAGACAGAACAGCTCAAATACGACGTCTACACTTTCCGTGGAAGCCATCTGGAGCTGATGCTTGAGTTGGAAAACGTGACGGGCGGCATCGACACCACTCGAGCCGTGATTCATCTGCCGGGTTTCAACGAAGAGACCGTCAAGTCGACTCCCTTGTTCGAGCTTTATCGCGCCGGCAAGCGTTATCGTAAAGCGCTCGACACACTTGTCCGAGAAGCAGCGGGTGGGAAAGTCCGGCCGGATCAAATTGAAGAGTTCCTGCAGCGTGGCAATCTCAACCTGTCTGCCGCCGATCTTTGGCTGGGAGATCTGTTGTCGACAGGCTCGGAAGGGTTGGCGAGCCAGCTACGCCATGTGTCGCTGAACGAACTCGTCGATGATTTGCTCCTGAATCGCTCGCTGGCCAGGCGAATTTCCGCAGTCGATTTTCGGGTGCAACCCGATGGTCCTGAGCCTGCGATGGATGCGGGAGATCAGGTTGCCATCCGGGATCGGATCGTGTCTCTCACGGGGATGCCTGAATCCTGGTTCGACGAAAGTTTGCGGAGTTCATTTTCGAGTGGGCACGAACAAACATCCGTCGAAGCGGTGGCCTATGCGATCTGTAGTTGGGCGGCCTGCGTGAGCTATGTACACGATTTGCTGGTGCCGCCCAAATCGCCGTTCCTGCGGCCAGTCCCGAAATTGCCTGATCAAGTCAAGAACGCCTGTCATGACCTCGTATTGCACTTGCAGAACGGTAACGACCGGCAGCGTTCGTTCTATCGTCAAACGGCACAGGAGACGGAGTCCCGGCTGACAGACGATGTTGGCAAGATCGCAGCAGAGGATCTGGGACGATTCGACACGTTCCAGTTTGAAGAGGAAACGATCCTGAAGGCGTCGCTGTTGGCGTTACAAGAAGGACGCTGGAAGGCGGCTCAGGACTGGGCAGCACGGCGTTCAGATCCGAACTCATTCTGGTTACGGGATGATGCACTCAGACGAAATGTCTGGCAGCTTGTTACTGATGCGGCCCGATTGGGAATGGCAATCATTGCTGCAGGCCCCGTATTGAAATCGACAGATAGTCTGCACGCAGCCGTTGAAGAATATACCAGAGTTGGGGCAGAGGTTGACCAGGCCCATCGCCATCTCGAGCAAGACCGTCAAAAGCTGCTGCGTTCGCAGATGCCAGATTTTGAGTCGCTGCGATCATGTCTCGATCGGATGCAGACCGTCTGGCGCGAATGGGCCAACAAGTGGTCTCGTGCGTTCAATGCGGTTTGCATGGCACATGGCTTTCTGCCTGACACGTCGTCACAGCAGCGGACGCTGTTCGACGAAGAAGTCAAACCACTGATATCGGAGTACGGGACAACGGCCTATTTCGTTGTGGATGCTCTGCGATATGAAATGGGATGCGAGTTGCTTGATGCCGTGAAGGATTCAGTTCAAACCAATGTGAAACTGGCATGGCGGCTTTCGGAGCTGCCCAGCGTCACAGAAGTTGGTATGAATGTACTGGCTCCCGTTGCAAAGGGCTCGCGTCTGCAGCCGGAATTGTCGAATGGAAAGATACTGGGTTTCTCAACAGGCGAGTTTCGTGTGTCTGATCCGAAATCCCGTCAACGTGCGATGCATGACCGAATCGGTGGGGACACATGTCCCTGGCTCGACCTGAGCGAAGTGCTCAGGAGAGATACTAAGAGTCTGACGCGAACGATAGCCCGCTCCAAACTTATCATCGTGCATAGCCGCGAGATCGACAACGCCGGTGAAGAAGGATTCGGCCCCGCGGTTTTTGAAGGCGTCATGAAGGACCTGCGATCAGCGTGGCATCTGCTTCGAGAAGCTGGCGTACGAAACTTCGTGTTTACGGCCGATCACGGTTTCCTGTTGGTGGACGAGGATTCTCATACGGCTCAAACTCATGGCCGCAAAGTTGATCCCAAACGGCGGTATGTCATTTCCGACCATGCCGCCAACCACAATGGCGAAGTCCGGGTGCCTATGCGGGATCTCGGATATGACTGCGAAGATGCGCAGCTGATGTTTCCTGATTCTGTTGCGGTCTTCGATACAGGGAAAAAGCGAAAAGGATTTGCACATGGCGGGAACAGCTTTCAGGAACGAGTGATTCCCGTCCTGACAGTGTCGCACCGAGTGCAGGCAGGCGGAAGCGCGACCGCCTACGATGTATCGGCAACCAGGAAAGAAGCGGTCGCTGGGATGCAATGCATTGCCGCCAAAGTGTCATTTACACAACGGAGCCTGGATTTCGGCAGCAGTTTTGAGATTGATTTGGCGCTGCGAGTGCCCGATGTGGCAGGCGTGCTTGCTGAATTATGCGAAATTCGCGGCGGAGCACGGCTGTCGTCCGGCACCGTCATCGCGACTGTCGGAGAGGAATTTGAACTCTTCTTTCGTCTCTCCGGAAACACGGGTTCGCGAGTTCAAGTTGAACTCTATCACCCCAGCAAGGAGGCAAACGTCGAGTCGTGTATTCTTAAAGAGCGATTTGACGTTTCCTGGTCGACAATAACTCCAGTAATACCGGGCAACAGCAGCACGGTTGCAATTACTGAAACCTGGCTGAACGATTTGCCGGAGGGACCGGTAAGACGTGTCTTCCAGCATTTGTCGCAGCACGGCGCGATCACCGAAACGGAAGTCACGAATATGCTGGGTGGCGCCCGGGAGCAGCGAAAGTTCGCCCGCAACTTTGAGAAGTACGCAGCAAGTGCACCATTCATCGCCCGAATTGATGTTGGAGCAGGAGAGAAACGATATGTTCGGGAGGGCAAAATATCATGACCACAATCACCGCACGCGATGTTGAACATGTTTTTGAATCATTGCGCAAGGGACTCGTCCCGGAACGTGCGATCGACACCTTTGCAGTCGGCATCGAGAAGCAGCGCGGAGAACTTCACCGACAGCTCGATCTCGTTGCAAACAGTGAAGGATCAATCAAGTTTCTCCGCGGTGGCTATGGCTGCGGAAAGACGTTTATGGCTCGACTGGCACTTCTCGATGCGCAGGCACGTGGCTTCGCCACCAGTTTTGTGGTTGTGTCAGACAATGATCTGCATTTCCACCGATTCGATGATGTCTACCGAAAGGTCATGACGGAGCTTGGCACAGCATCCTGTCCGCGGGGTGCTCTTGGCGATATCCTCGATCGATGGATTGGGTCTGTCGAAGAAGCGTTGGTCAACGCTGGTGTTGATGATAGCGCTGATGACTTCGACGAGAAGGTTCGGAAGCGACTGAACGAAGATTTGGTGTCGTTGACAGGAGGCAAAGCTCCGGAAGACTTTATCCGCGTCATTCAGACGATTTTTGATCTGAAGCAGGATGGGAATGTGGCTGAAGCGGGAGCATTGATTTCCTGGCTGTGTGGCAGCGGCAATGTGGCGGCATCGGCGAAAAAGGCAGCTAAGATCAAAGGAGACATCGGTAGCCGGGATGCGTTGCACTACCTGCGAGGTGTGCTGGAGATTGTGAAGGCCGCTGGCTACAAGGGCCTTGTCATCGTCATTGATGAAGCGGAGACCATTCTTCGTATGCGAAAGGATTCACGCCATAAGTCGCTGAACGGCATCCGGCAAATCGCCGACGCCGCGAGTTCTTATCCTGGACTCTTGTGGCTGATTACCGGCACTGCAGAATTCTTCGACACACGTCAGGGCGTCGCGGGTCTTGCGCCGCTTCATGACCGAATCCGTTTCATTTCAAGTGGCGACTTCGCGAGCATGCGGCAGGCACAGTTGGAGCTAAAGCCATTTGGGGCAGAACGCCTGAAGGCCGTTGCTCTTCGGCTCAGAGAGCTACATCCGGCGCGGGACCGGTCACGACTTGAATCCGCGATTAGTCATGAGTTCATTCAGCGACTTGTGGACGAAGTCACGACCGGGTTCAAAGGTGATGTTGGTGTTGTCCCACGACAATTCCTCCGCGAGTTTGTCACCCAGATGGATTTGGTGGATGAAAACGAGGACTATCGACCGTCTGAGCAATATGGCTTCAAGCCTACTGACTTGAGCCCCGAGGAACAGACCGCGTTATCGGGACCTCGGTCACGTTCTGATTCGGAGGTTGAGGAACTCGTCCCAATGGAGGATGCGTGGTGAGCGTCTTTGCCAAACTGGCCCCACGGCTTCAGCAGGCCATCGTTGCCCGCCTTGGCTGGTCCAGTTTGCGACCGGTTCAGGAACAGGCCGGTGAGGCTTTATTAAGCGGAAAGAACGCTGTCATTCTCGCTCCAACCGCAGGTGGCAAGACAGAAGCGTCGATGTTTCCGACGCTCTCAAATCTTGTTGAACATCAGCCGGTGGGTGTTGGTGCGATTTACGTCGCGCCGATCAAGGCCTTGCTGAATAATCAGGAGGATCGCCTCGGCCTCTACACGGAGATGGTAGGACTGCGTCGATTCGTGTGGCACGGCGACACGACCACCAACGCTCGCAAGCAGTTTCTGGCTGAGCCCGCCGAACTGTTGATGACGACGCCCGAATCACTGGAAGTCATGCTGGTTTCCACACGTGTCGATGAGCGAGCGTTGTTCAGTGATTTGCGAATGATCGTGATAGACGAAGTGCATGCCATCGCCGGCACGGACCGCGGTGCTCACCTGATGAGTGTTATCGAGCGAATCCGACGGCTGTCTCGTCACGATCTCCAGCGAGCTGGGTTAAGTGCGACTGTCGGCAATCCAGAAGCAATTCTCGAATGGCTCCGTGGAACGTCGGAACGGGAAGGAGTCGTGGTCGATCCTCCGAAGAAACCGGCTCGACGGCAACTGCTGATTATGCACGAGCCTGATCAGACACAAATTGCAATTGCAGCCGCGCAAGTAGCTCGCGGTTACAAAAGCCTGTTTTTTTGTCAGTCGCGGGCCACAACCGAGGCTGTCGCGGAAACGATGCGACGAGCCGGAACTAAGGTCTTTGTGCATCATAGTGCTGTATCGAAAGAGGAACGCCTGCTCGCGGAGCAGGAATTCCATCACGGATCTGACGCATGCATCGTCTGCACTTCGACACTTGAACTGGGGATTGACGTCGGTGATCTCGACAAAGTTCTGCAGGCAAATGCCCCCGAAACAGTTGGGTCGTTCCTGCAGCGGATGGGGCGAACGGGCCGTCGTGAAGGCCAGACGGCAAACACGACATTTTTCTGTGAGAGTGTCGACACAGTCCTTCAGTCAATCGCATTGATTGAATTGGCGAAAGCAGGATGGGTGGAAGATGTTGGGGTTAAACAGCGTTGTTGGCCAGTGCTGATTCACCAATTGCTGGCGATGTCTCTGGCCAGCAATGGCATCCCAACCGAGGACGCCTGGTCGCACCTCTCAGCTGTTCCGGATTTTCGGGGGATCGCGCGCGATGAGTTTGATCGGTTGATTGACTGGATGATCGCTGACAATTCATTGATTCTGGCAGGCGGTCGCCTGATCCTGGGGCCCCAGGCAGAACGACGATATGGTCGGCGAAACTTCATGGAGTTGTATGCCGTTTTTTCCAGTCCCCAGTCGTACTCGGTTGAGACGGCTAACAAGCAAGTCATCGGAACCCTGAATCAGGATTTCGTGGATGGACTCGTTGATGGAGTCAGTTGTTTTCTGCTCGGTGGTCGTGCATGGGCCGTATTTCACGTCGTTCACAAAGATAGATCAGTCATCGTGGAACCAGCCCCTCGAGGACGGCAGCCAACGTGGGGCGGGTTCCTTCCCCAGTTTCTCGGCTTCCACCTGTGCCAGAAGATCCTCGATATCCTCACCGTTAACGAACAATATCCCTATCTGAGTCAACCGGCTGCCAGCCTGGTTGACCAGGAACGTCAAACCTTAGCACCGCTCGTTTCACCAAAAGTCGGCGGTATTGCCAGCAATGGAAACGATGTCACATGGCGCACATTCGCTGGCGGGATGATTAACTCAACCCTCCGTTATGCACTGAGTTCACTGGAACCCGGCTGGACGATCACCCCCGACAACTTCTCAATTCGAGTCCGCGACGAGGGCCTGACAGTACCACATTTCAATTCGGTCGTAAGGCAGCTGAGATCCCCCGACTTTTGGCAGGACGAATCAGTGTGGCAACAAGTCAGAACATCGCTTCCTGGCTACCGCCTGAGCAAGTTTCAACCACTCATGCCGCAATGGGTCGAGCAGGAAGTGCTGTTTGATTATCTGCTCGACAGACCAGGCACCGCGGCATGGGTGAAGGATATGCCATGAAGGACTTCTCCTGGAAGTACGAAGAGCGAGCAGATCGAGATTCATTGACCAGTAGGCATTCGTGATGGCATTCGAAAGAGGCGGTTACGCCGACAAACTTGGCAATCGTTTTGAACTCAGATGGGTTGTGAAGCAGTACCTTCACGTTCTCTCCGGTGAGCTGGTTTCTGTCTATCATGAGCCAGTTGGCACAGATGAAGAAGGCGTAGACGTCTGGATTGAAACCGATGATGGCATTCGCGAAGCTCAACAATGCAAAGGAGAACTGGCCGCGAAGGCTGCATGGTCAATGGCGGACATGAATGGAAAGGGAATCCTCTCGCGTCTCAAGAATCAGCTGGAGCGAGTTGCCGCACACCGTTTCTCACTGATCTCCGCAACGCCAGCTCCCATGCTTCGTGATCTGTCTCGATGTGCACGGGATTCGACTGGTGATCCTGTGTCGTTTTATCGAGACCAAATTGAGAAGCGATCTCAAGATCATCGTGAGGCATTCGCGGACTTCTGCAAGTACTTGCAGCTGGATCCGAGCAACCCCGCTGAGTTGGCAGCAGCCTTCGATCTGTTGAGTCGTTCAGATTTCCATCAATTCTCGGATGATCACGAAACACGCCGCGACATGAGGACTTTCGCGAACCTCCTCGTGGATGGTGAGGCTGAAAACGTACTGGCGACATTGGCCGAATTTGCCAACGAGAATTTTCGCAAGACTATCCACGCGGACGAATTGTTCAACCACCTACAGTCCAGAGGCTTTCGTACAAAAGATTTGACTCGAGACGATCGACTTTTCCCGAGTATCGATGAGTTGCACCGCCAATTTGATGCGTCAATGCGTCGATATCTTGCAGGCAGTCGTCTGATTCCGCGTGAAGAGACAAAAATGCTTCTCAGGTGGCTGGATAATCCTGAGAGCGACCGCCTTTGTCTGTTACATGGTCGTGCCGGTGCCGGAAAAAGTGGAACACTGTTGGAACTGGTTGAAGAGCTTGTACGTCGTGGCATTCCGTATCTTCCGCTAAGACTCGACCGCCAAACGCCACAAGGAAATCTGCGTCTCTACGGAGATTCTCTTGGACTGCCGGAGTCGCCCGTTGCCTGTCTGCGAGCATTGGCTGGCGGTCGACCAGCAGTGCTGATTCTCGACCAGCTTGATGCCTTACGTTGGACGAGTAGCCATGATGCATCCGCATTGTCAATTTGCGAGGAGCTGGTGCGACAGGCGATGGCAACTCGCAATGTTCGAGTCCTGGTCACTTCTCGCTCGTTTGATATTGAACACGACCCACAGTTGAAGGCGTGGCGCAAGAGTCAACGCATGACGAGTGTGGTTGTGAGCCAGTTGTCCGAGCCAGTTGTCCAGGAATTTGTCATAGCTTGCGGCCAGGACTTTGCTCGAATGACTGCACGAGAGCGAGGCCTTTTGCGCTCGATCCAAAACCTGACCATGTGGTCAGAAATTATCATCAAATCCGATCTGCCACGATTCGGAACGGCGATTGAATTGACGAAACAGTTCTGGCAGAGTCGGCGAAAAGAATTGGAAGAGCGTGGTGTGCCAGGGCCAGACGTGCAGGGTGTGCTCGACACGCTCTCGGGATTCATGGATCGCCACGGACAATTATTTGCGCCGGAACGGCTCATAGAGAAGTGGCCCCGGGCCTCCTCTGCGTTCCAGTCTCTAAACGTGATCTTGATTGAGGCAGGACGGGTTTCATTCTGCCATCAGGCATATTTTGACTATTTGGTGGCGGTCACGTTGCTGTCGACGATCGACTCCGGTTCCGGGAGTGTATTGACCTGGCTTGGTGAACGGACGAGGCAATCATTATTTCGCCGTGAGCAACTGCGCCTTGTGCTGGCATTCATGCGTGACGAAACCCCGAGTCGTTTCTTGAAAACGCTTAATGATCTGGTTGCTGACGATCGCGTTCGATTTCATTTGAAGCATTTGGCCTTGCAGGTGCTGGGGCAGATCAACGAACCTTGCTCCGCCGAGATTGACTTTGCAATTTCTTTGCTCAGCGATGTCAAGTGGCGGCCTCACATTCTGTGGCAACTCGTCCACGCCGATCGCACTTGGTTCATTTCCCTGAACGAGCGTGGGCTATGGAGGGAGTGGCTTTCATCGCCGAACGACGATCTTGTCAACGCTGCACTGTGGGCCATTCATTTCGCGAATTCGACATGTGGTGACCAGGTTGCCGGTTTACTTAAGCCTTACGTTAATGTGACTGATGAATGGTCGCGTCGCTGTCTCGAGTATTTGCCGCATGACCCGGCAGTGGAATCTGATGAATTGTTCAACATTCGCCTTGAACTGGCGAGGCACGGACATTGTCATGAGTGGTTTAATTGGGCCGCCTGTGCATCACGTCGGCCCCGGGGATTTCTCGAACTCTTGGTGGTCCACATAGAAATAGCACGGAAGAGACTTTGGTCTGATTCTCTCGACGAAAAGAGATCGACGAAGTTCCTGGAATCGATGCGCCGCAGCAGAGAAGAAAAATGCGATGACATCCTGGCAGTTGGAGTTAACGATTCGGAAGCTGTATGGGAAGTTCTGTTTCCTGTTATAGAACAATTTGCCTTGACCATACGACAGCTGAAACTCAAAAGTCGTAAGGAACGTTTGAGGAATTCCGGGACATCGAATTACCGTAGATTTCCATCGTTCCCATCCGTACTCATCACGCTGTTGGTGACGGCCGGCCGTGCGCTCTTCAAAAAAGGTCCGGATGATTTCTTCCGTCGATTGGAAAGGATGGAGCATAAAGGGTCGCGAATCATTGACCGTATTATTCTACTCTCGTTTCTGCATGGCCCGGCGACACACGCCGACCCTGTGCTTTTCTGGTTGATGAAGAGTAAATCACGCTTTCGGCTGGGAACTCGACGATCACGTTCCCAATGGGAGCCCGCGAGACGCTTAATTCTTCAATTTGCTGGATCTTGTTCCGATGATGTGTGCAAGCAACTTGAAGACTTAATCCTGTCGCATCACGATCCGGACGAATGGGAAAGCATCCGCTGGAAAGCTGAACAGTCGAAATCCGAATGGTATCGCACAATTACCAAAGTCGGACAGACTCAATTTCATCTCCTTTCTGCACTTCCTGACTTGCGAAAGTCGGAGACTGCAAAGGGGCTTGAAGGTGTATTGCAACGTAAGTTCGCTGGCCAATCTCAGTATTTGTGGCCACAAGAACGCGGTGTCAAAGTGGGCTGCCTTGGGTCATCGATTCCCCGAGACCGCCTTTCGAAAATTAGTGACAAGGCCTGGCTAAAGATTATTACGCACGACCCGCCAAAAAGGCGGGCCTTTGCTCGCGAATGGCCGGACGGCGGCTTCAGAGAGTCCAGTGCTGAAATGTTTGCTCGCGATCTCGAAACCGTCACTCACCGCGATCCGTGTCGCTTTGCTCGATTAGCGATGCAAATCCCCCCGACTGCCAATCCAGTATTCCTGAGGCACATCTTCTCAGGGATACAACACAACTCTCCGCCGAACGACATGTCAGAGGACGAGAAGAAAGCATGGAATCCTGCCACTGCAGAACAGGTTGAGAATGTCATCCGACACTCAGGCGGGGATTCGATAAGAGCATCTCATGCAATCACATACTGTCGCCTGATCTCGCTGAGAGCAAATGCGAACTGGTCTATAGAAGCAGCCCAGCATGTCGTCGATATTGCGACCACTCACCCTCAGCCAAGAGTTGGAGAATCAATTGTCTCGACGGGTAAGAGAGACTCTGTGGAGATGCTTGAGGCAGATGCAATCAATGTAGCCCGAGGTGTCGCAGCCGATACTGTGAAGCGGCTACTGTGGAGTCAACCGGACCGGTTGAATTCTCTTGAATCAGCAATTGATTGCCTCGTCACGGATTTCCATCCCGCCGTCCGTGTTGCTGCCACTGGAGTCTGCCTTGCAGTTTTGAATATTGATAAAGACAAAGCCGTGTCGTGGTATTTAAATGCTTGCACTCAAAATGATGATCGCGTGCTGGCCTGCCGCGAATCGAGGCGATTCCTTGCCTATGCTGCCTGGACGCACTTGACAAGTGTCACCCCCATCTTGAGAAGGATGGTTAAGTCGGAGTTACCTGAAGTACAGAAGTGGGGAGCAGTACACGCGACCGCCATTCGGTTTATTCACAATTGCCTACACGATGAGTTTGAACAGTGCCTTTCTGGAACAAACTCCCAACGTACCGGTGTTTCCTGCGCTGTTTGTGATTTAATCGGCAATGAAGAAATGGTCGAGCGCTGTATCCCAGTTTTCATTCGTCTTTGTTCGGACGCCTGTCCGGACGTGCGCCGCGAATGTAATCGGATGTTTCATATGCATGATTTGCCGGAAACAGCGGATGGGAACGCATTCTTAAAATCATATGTCTCAACCAAAGCATTCCACGACGACCCGACACCGCTGCTTCACGCATTGGAGCATCATACTGGACCATTCCTGCCATTGGGCGAAGTCGTACTTGCCGTCTGTGACCGTTTCGCTGGCCCACTTGCTGATTCGTCACGTGACATGTCAACGTCGGTCGCTGGCGATGCAATGCACGTGGCTCCGTTGTTGCTGCGCCTCTACGAACAAGCCCAGGGATCCGGGCGGGACGACGTGCAGGACAGATGCCTTGACGCATGGGACCGACTACTTGAGAGTCGCGTGGGAGATGTGGCAAAAATGATGGAGACTATCGGTCAGTGAGACTTGCCATCGACTGTTGGAAAATGAAGTGTGACGGGCATATCCCAGTGCAATCCATTTTCAGCACGTAGGTGTCGATCAGAATCCTTTGGAATGTTCAACGACGGAATTCCGGCCGGATTTGACTCCGATACAGCAATGAGCCTGAAGAATTACGAAGATTCTTCAGGCTCAGGCTAAGTCGTTTTGGCAGCCGTCCGGGGACGTTCAGTCCTGCTTCGCGGCATCCTTAGTTACGACGTTCTTGGGCTGCTGGCCGGTGCGGCCTTTCGGTGGTTTGGTGGCTGGAATGTGTTTGACTGGGGTTTTGTGGCCGCCGTTGGTCATGGGAGGGGACTCCTGAAACGAAGGTGAACTCAGAATGTTCCATCGTCCGGCGGACGTCGCTCGGATAATCTACTTTGGAATATTCTGATTTGGAATCTACCATCCGTTTCGAAAGGATCAAGATCAAAATGGAAAAATCTGTTTACACGGACGATTATTCAATTGTCGTGGCGTTGCTGCGGGAGACTCGGACGGCGGCCGGGGTGACTCAGGTGCAGCTGGCGAAGATGCTGGGGCAGAGTCAGTCGTTTGTCAGCAAATACGAAAACGGCGACAGTCGGCTGGATATCCTGCAACTCCGAACGGTGTGCGAGACTCTCGGATTGTCACTCGCGGATTTTGTGGCTCGGCTGGAGGAGCGGCTGAAGCCTGCGGGGGCTCAGAAGTCGCGGGCCAGGAGTTCTTCGACTCGCCGATAGTATTTTTGCAACGTATCACGCGAACCCAGATACAGCAGGGCGTCGATCGCCAGCAACAGGAAGAGCTCACGGACACGAAAGCCTCGATCCAGCCAGCGGAGCAGGGCGGAGATGCTGACGGCCAGCAGGCTGTTGGCATGAAACTGGTAGTAGCGATAATGAATTTCAATCAGCCGGTCGTAGGCGGTGACTCGGTCTTTGAGTTTGCGAAAATCCCATCGCGGTGGCCGAACACCTGTCCGGTGATGCAGCGTGTCAATCAGCAACCACCGAAGAGTGCTGACGAGCTGTCCGACTCCGACCGATGCCATCGTGATGTACAGAAACCCGCCGACCGACGGGACATCGGTCGCTGCATGTCCCAGCCAGCCAGTGATCATGGCAGAATGCGGCTGCAGTCCCCACAACAGGATAAACCCCGGCAGGACAAAGGCGATCAGCAGGCCGAAGTTCTGGGTGGTGACGTCGTTCACGGGAACGAAGCTACGGCAAACGGAATCCCTGCGCAAGGCACTAATCCACCCGCTGTCGCCGAATGCGGTACTCCTAAAACGCTGTTTGCTTAGCGTTGCGAATTGTGGCAAGCTCGGGATGTTCAACTTTATTGACAGGAGGTAGTTATGTCCGAGCAAGCAACAGAAACCGAAACGAAAAACCGACGAAAAGACACTGACAGTGAGACCACGGACCCAGTTCATGTGGTTCGCAAGGGAGCGATTGCCGCGTCTATTTGGCGCAGGCAGTCTCCCAGCGGGTTCGCCTACTTTGATTTTTCAGTGAGCCGGTCCTGGAAGTCGATGAGTTCCGAAAAGATGGGCTACAGCCGCAACTTCTTTGAAACGAATCTGGAGGATCTTGTCGAGGTCATCACGAGGGCGTCAGACTGGATTATCGAGAAAAAGGCTCTCGAACCGCCCGGCAGACCGGAGCGCCTTGCAGCGTAATACACTCGCCCGCGGCCCGCCTTGTGCGGGCTTTTTTGTGTCCCGCGAAATGGAGGCTGGAGCCTCCGGGGCAGTGCGTCCCATGGCTGGAGCCAAGGGACGAGGACAGAAACGGAGCGACCGGTCTACGGTTACGCGGCCAGTCTTTCAGGCGGCCGTTCAAACGGCTTCACGATATTCCTGCGATACCGGATGCAGTCGGTTGGAAGTTTCTCATACCCCATCGATGCCCGTTTGGCGTTTACCAGCCGCAGCACTTGCAGCAACTGCTTTCGGATGGGAGCGTAAGGTTCGAACGGCTGGTTCCAGAATTCCCAGCGGAGTTTCTCGGCACTTCGGTGAGTCGCCAGGTCCAGTAAGTGGGCTGAGAGATTCCGGAGGGACTCTCGACCGATGGTCACTCGAACTCGGTAACGTCCATCTGGGGTTGCTTCGGAGTCTTCATCCATCTTCCGGACAAATCCGCCACGCTTGACGCTTATGGAGTATCCCTGAAACTGGATCGGGTACTTGCGGATATCCCTCAGGCTGGCCGCCTCAGCGGCGAAGAACGGGTGCTGGCCATGAGTCGCGAGGATTACAAAGAACCGCTCAAATCGAACGTAATGCAGGTTAGCGAGCCCCTGCTGTTTCCGCCGTGCTCGCTGCTGCCGAGACAGCTCAATTCCGTACCGGTCCAGAATCTTCCGGTCAATGGCCTGTGGGTCTTTACCGGCAGGGACCCGGCCAGTCACATAGAACCAGTATCCATGAGGCAGGTAGTTGCTGGCGACAATCTGCACGAATCCTGCAACACTGGTGGCCTCGCAACGGTACGTCATACATCTCCAGTTTGGGCTCAGAAAAGGGGTCAGGAACCAATAGTGCGCAGCACCCTTCGGGCCATTTGGCTATTGGTTACGGACCCCTTTTCTGAGCGTCTACAACTCCGAACCCAGAAGAAAAATGAGGAGTGTGATTTCGTCATGAGGCTCACACTCCGAAGGCCTTCAAAACCGTTATTGAGTCGAAATCGAACGATGTTGCATATTGCAGTGTCGTTCTGTTCGATGCTCAAACCTCCGTCAAAAAGTCCCTTCCTTTGCAAGAACCTGAAACGACACGACAAACCAGACACAGGCAGAAGCCTGGCTTTTTAGAAAAGCCGGGCTTCTTTGCCAGTTCATCGCATTCAACCTCAAAGCGTTACGTGACAGCCGAGTTCCGATCACGGATTGTTCGGACTGCAGAAACGCAAAAAAACATCAACGGCGACTGCCAAAGGCTGGCGGCGGCGCGAACTTTCTTCCAAGTTGCACCGCCGCCAATTCCATTGGCGTACCGCATTACTCACATCACGGAGACACTCGCCGGTGAATAGATACACCTCGACTGTCTGCCGCTGAACCACCGCCAAAAAACACGTCTCCTTCCGAAGATGTCTTGTTTGACCGCGATTGCATCCTGTCACAGAATCCGCACGCAGCCCGATGACTGCCCGCAAAGGGGCAGCCACCGAACTGATGCACGGACCGCACTTTCCATCTGGCTCAAATGCCAGTCAGCCCTTTCGTCGGCTTGTTTGGTTTCCACCTTGATGAGCCATCGCAGAACGCGCACGCCTGCGATAACGCCCACCTCGGCAAACCAAAAATGCCCAGCACCACCTGTTGGCATAAGCACGGGCCGCGAGTACCTTCCCGCGAACACCGCTCGACGC
>JAYUVA010000165.1:0-10343 GCA_043754375.1 Candidatus Kuenenia sp.
GCCCACAAGGTTCAACGTGACTGATGTTTGAGCTTGGCTGAGTCATCGCGAGACAGACTCTTGTGGGCTCGTCTCGGCGGAGCGAGACGGCTACATTCAGCGAATGACTGAATTGCCCAATAAACGAAAGAACACCAATGAAGATTGCATTGACTCCAAACCGAATTCCTGAAGCCTTGTTCGTATTGTTAACCATGCTGGCGCTGCTGAGCGACGCGGCGAACGCTGGTGACGTGGAATTTATCGTGGGCGACCTGATGGTCGCGGAAGGTGGAACGTGGGAGGCGAAGAGCAGTCCACTCACGTCGCCGTTTGGTGTTGATTTTAATTCCAGCGGCGACATGTGGATCGTAGAATTGGAAGGTGGGCGAGTTCATCAACTTGACGTTGCTGGAAAGCTGCATCATTCCGGAGGCAATGGGTCAAAGAGCTACAATGGTGACGGCCGAAAACTGGCCAATGCCACTTTCAACGGAATGCACAATTGTGCGGTCACGCCGAATGGGGATCTTTACATCGCGGACAGTTGGAATCACTGTGTTCGGAAAGTCGATGCGGCGACCGGAGTCATTTCAACAATCGCTGGCACAGGGCAGAAGGGATTCAGTGGCGATGGCGGTCCGTCCACGCAGGCGACGTTTGATTTTGTGATGTGTATCACGCTGAATCCAGCGAATGACGTGCTGCATATCGCAGATCTCAACAACCATCGCATTCGCGCAGTGGATCTGAAGACGGGGCTGGTGACGACAGTCGCCGGCAATGGCAAGAAAGGCGTGCCTAAAGATGGTGATATTGCGGTTGCCAGTCCGCTGGTCGATCCGCGTGCCGTTGTTCAGGACAGTCAAGGAAACCTCTGGATTCTGGAACGCGGTGGCCATGCTTTGCGGGCGGTGCTGCCTGATGGAACGATCCGAACGGTTGCAGGCACCGGAAAGCGGGGGGTTGTCGATGGGCCAGCGCTAGACTCGCAATTTGGATCACCCAAACATGTGTGTGTCGACGATGCTGACAACATCTACATTGCCGATGACGAAAACGCGACGATTCGCCGAGTCGATGCGAAGACGCACGAAGTGACAACGGTCCTTGGTGCAGGGCAGGGCGATGCTCGGATTCGGCTCAGCCATCCGCACGGTGTCACATGGGAAAATGGCTGGCTCTACATTGTCGATATGGGCAACAATCGAATATTGCGTATGAAGTGATTCCGGGCCAAAGGCCCATTCGTTCGCAGAGCCTCGCCCAAAGCGGAGCGGCGGGCCAGGTCATCGAATCCGAAAACACCGTGACGGGATTTGGGTGGGTTTCGATTCCTTCGGAAAGCAACCGATCTCCGAACGTGGTGACTGAGCATTCTGAACATTTCGTCACTAAACTTGGCGTTTTGCAAAAACGCCCGTCGATCTTTTGTGCTGAACACAAGGTGGAGCCGAACTTGTGACAATGATCATGGCATGGATGGCACTCTCAAATGGTCCTCTGAAAAAGAGGACAACATCTCGTCGGCTCGAGGTCACTCTCAGGGCTGATTCTTCGCCGTCAAAACGCAAGTTTGTCTGGCAGGTATTTGCTCAATAGATCGGCGTAGTAGGGCCGGAGTTTCTTCCAGTCCGGCGGTTCGGGCGACTTTGAATAAAGGTCGTATGGGTTGAACTTACGGACCCACGGCAGCATCGCACGGTCGTGGTCATCGCAGAGCCAGTCATATTCGCATTCACGGTGCCATGCGTAAAACGAATGGTAGCGGATCATGTACAATGCGGGCTCGGGAAGTTGATCCTTCATCACATGATACAGGTATTCATCGTGGCCCCAGGACATCAGCACCTGACGCAGACCACAGTTCTTTTCGTAGACGCCCAGCTGCTGGCTCAATTTTGGATCGGCGTGATCCGGGTTATCGGCGAAGAACTCGCTGAACACAACGCGGTCACTGAAGTGGCAGCCGACCGGAAAGGTGTCGCCCACGACTGCCCATTGCGGTTCTCCGTACAGGCACAGGACTTTGCCGAGATCATGGATCAGCCCGGTCAGCACAAACCAGTCTTCATGCCCGTCCCTGCGGATGGATTCAGCGGTCTGCAGCAGGTGCTGTAGCTGATCGAGGTCGATATCGGGGTCCGAATCGTCGACCAGCGTATTCAGAAAATCCAGGGCTTCGAAGATGCTCATCTGCTGGCGGTCGAGCCGCAGGAATTCATCGCGTTTCTGGCAGACAAAGTCGTACGTCTGATGCCGATGGTTCTGGCGATAGAATTCGCGGACGGTGTCCCGGGCCGGTTTTTCGTAGTTGCGATAATCGCTCCTGGCCCTCGCGTTCGGGACTGGGTAGACCCGTTCCTCCACGAAGTCCTCCCAGGCCTTGATCATATTTGCTGGACGAGGCTGATCTTCTGACGCAGTTGACATGTGTGGGCTCGGTGCAGTGGGCTCGATCGGCGATGGGAACGCATAAACTCTGGAATCGGTTTGTAGGCCGGACCGAGCATCGCGAGTTCCCGTTGACGCGCGGAGTGCCGGAACTGCGCTCCGCTTGGTCCGGCCTACAGAAACTCGAAACTAGATCTCCAGAATCAGACAGCAGCGGTTGGTTTTACCGAACCTGCCGAATGTTGTAAATTGCCGATGCTGTGATTCCGATACTGTGCAGCGGAGAATGTACTAATGATGAGAGTTTTGTGGCCGGTATGCTCCTTGGTTGCGTTGTCGCTGCTCAGCTCTCCCGTGCATGCTCAGGCACCGGACAAACCAACAGTTTCTGTAACGCCGTTGGCGAACGCACACTCACACAACGACTACGAACACGATCGACCGCTGCTGGATGCACTGGATCACGGTTTTACGAGCATTGAGGCGGACATCTTTCTGTTCGAGGGACAGTTGCTGGTCACACACGACGTATTGGATGTCCCACTGGCTGTCTCAAAAGAACGCACGCTGGAAAAACTGTATCTTCAGCCGCTGCAGGAACGCGCTACGGCGAATCACGGGCGAGTTTACAAGGACGGCCCGACGGTCACTTTGCTGATTGACATCAAGGCAAACGGCGCGGCGGCGTATGCGGCGCTCCACGATCTGCTGAAACAATACGACTCACTGATTTCTGTGACACACGACGGGGTGTACACCGAGAATGCCGTTACCGTCATCATCAGCGGCGATCGGCCGATTCAGGAGATCGATGACTCCAAACCGCGGCGGGCTGGAATCGACGGGAGGGTGGCGGATCTCGACAGCGAAAAGCCGGCGGCGCTGTTGCCACTGATCAGCGACAACTGGACAAGCCACTTTCGTTACCGTGGCCTCGGACCAATGCCCGATGCGGAGCGGGAAAAGCTGCATGACATGGTTCACCGGGCACATGCCAAAGGCCGCCGAATTCGGTTCTGGGATACGCCCGAGAATCATCTTCTCTGGCAGGAGTTAAAGACTGCCGGCGTCGATCTGATCGGGACGGACGATCTTGCGAAGCTCAGCGCGTTCCTGCGGTCTTGACGCATTGTTCCATACTGACACGCAGCCTGGGCATCGTTTCCGGATAGAACGTGATGTTGCGACTTTGCCCGGACCGTTCATCTCAATAATTGAATAACTGCACTTGCTTATACACGTTGCCGGTTGCCTGATTCATCGCCCGCTGTACGATGCCCTTACTATTGCTCGTCAGGCGTCTGCCTTTGATGGCCCGCGCGACCATTTTGTGAGTCAACTGTTCGGTGGATGCCTCAACCAGGTCATGCGGCTTCAGCTGCAGCTGCTGCATGAGGTCGGCGATCGGTTGTGGCCCAAAGTGGAGTTCGGTGTCGTCTGTCATCCACGGAATCTATCGGAACGGTAACCCTGATGACCAGCGCCACGGCGGAACTTCCTGTTGCCGATGTTATTGTCGATGAAATTCCGAATGGTGGAGTTTTCAATATGTCAATGGATGCCGCGTTGCTCCAATTGGCAACAGAACGTGAACGAAGTGTCGTCCGCATTTATCAATGGTCTGAGCCGACAGTGACGCTGGGTTATTTTCAGGGCTCAGGGCAAGCACTGGAATCGCCGTTCCAGGGGCTTCCGGTCGTCCGGCGATTAAGCGGTGGGGGAGCGATTCTGCACGATCAGGAAATTACCTACTCTCTGGTCCTGCCAGCCTCCCATCCAGCGCGACAGGATCCGTCTGCCGTTTATCAAACGGTCCATCGGGCGATCATCAGGCTGTTGTCAGATTCAGGATTGCCATGTCAATTGCGGAGCGAGTTCGATGCGGTGAATTCCAACAAGGCGATCACCGACACCGCGGCTGAACCGTTTCTCTGTTTCCTGCGAAAGAACGCGAACGACATCGTGCATGCATCCGGCAACAAGATCGTTGGCAGCGCACAGCGACGACGTAAAGGTGTGACGCTGCAGCATGGCAGCATCATTCTGAAGGCATCGCGAGTCGTGCCGCTCGTGCCAGGAATTGGTGATCTTGAACCAAACTTTTCAAACACCGACTTCCGACAATCTCTGCCCGGCATGATTGCCGGTTCCATCAGCCATTCGGTGAACTCCCGAAGTTATACGCAGACGGAAAAATCACTCGCCGCGACAATTGCGTCGGAAACCAGATGACACTTGCTGACGTAAAACTTTGGGAATCTTACCGGCCGATGTCGAAGAATGGCAGTTTCCGAATCAATGCCAGAACGGTCAACAGTCGAAACAACAGACAGTTTCGCAAACGTGGCACCAGTACTCACGCTGGCTCCAGAGACCATCTCCTAAAAAAACTCGCATTTCCTTGGTTTTTTTTGACTCTCGACTTCGCTGAAACGGTATCCTAGCCAGCTGAACACAGATTGGCAGACTTTGACGACTGGGATCGATCAATGGACCACACTGCGGCTGAAAATCTCAATTTGTTGACGACGGACGGCATTTGATACTGGCAGACCTGAGCCGAATTGTTAAATTCTGTATGATTACGCGAACTTAACCTGTCAACCACCCCGAGATCCATTGTTCGCGTGCTTCTCGGAAGGGTATTCATTCCTTCGGAGCACCATCTTTATGGTTTCTGCGGAACTGAAAGTTGTCGGCGGCAAACACGTCGGCCAAGTGATTCCGTTGAATCGCCGCAAATTCCTGATCGGTCGCGAGCAGGACTGCCAGCTGCGTCCCAATAGCGAAATGGTCAGTCGCCATCACTGTGTCTTCAGCGTGGACGATTATTCCGTTCGCCTGAGAGACCTGGGAAGTACGAATGGTACGCTGGTGAATGGCGAGCGAATTCGGAAGGACGTTGTCCTGGTCGCTGGTGACAAAATTGTCATCGGCAATCTGGAATTTGAACTTGTCATCCGACCAGGCGTCACTGCTGTCGAATCTGACAGTGCTGTGCTTCCATCTTTGGCTGCAGCGTCCCCGGCAGTATCACACGAAGACACTCAATTCACGGACAAAACTGTTCACGAATTGCCAGCGGTGTTACCGGCCGTTGCGGCGACAGTTCAAAATCCGACGGCAGCCGCCCCGATGCAGCCAGCTCCGGCTGTAAATGCTGGCGACACGACGATGCTGAACATGCCACAGATGATGCCTGGGCAGTATCCGTATCAGCAGATGATGGCTCCGATGGGTTACCCCGGAGGTATGTATGGCGGCTATCCGTATCAGCAGCCAATGATGCCCGGTTACGGGCAAATGTATCCTCAAATGATGCCGCAAATGGGCTATCCGATGCAGGGCGGAACAATGCAGGCTCCCCCTGCGGCTCCTGAAGCTTCTGTCGCGGCAGGACCGGCGGTCGTACTGCCAAATCCCGAAGACACAGGGGCCAAAGAATCCAACGTGGCGAAAGGCAGCTCGGGAGCGACGCCCAAAGATACCGACAAACCAACGGGTGCAGCGGACGCCATCATCAAACAGTATATGGGACGCCGTTAGTGCTCTGTCAAGGCCTGACCCCTTTCCAAGCCCAACGGGCTTTGCGAACTGTTCGCCAGGCCCGTTGTCATTTGATGACTTCAATCCTGGAAACATGCCATGGCAGATCCCACCGACGTTCAGCGAAAATATAAAGAATTCCTTGATCTTCTTCCGCTGACTTTGACTTTAGCCGGACTGCCGCCCAGCGATCACGGACGTTATTTCACCGCTGAGCAGATTGAATCCCGATTGTTCACAATTCGCCACGCATGGAAAGCCGCCCGCCAGGTCACCCGCGAATGTATCCAGCCCAGCTCCGCTCAGGTTGTTTCATCGTCGGAAGTCAGTTGAAGCGGGGGTTTGACAGAGATCTTTTGCCGCACGAATAAGCCCATTTGCATCCAGGCCGAGTTCGGCCAACAGTTCATCGCGGTCGCCGTGTTCGACGAATCTGTCGGGGATGGCAAGAATTCGGAAGCGTTCGGTGTTGAACCCCTGGCGATTGGCGGATTCCAGCACAGCACTTCCAAACCCACCCATGAGTGCGTTTTCTTCGATCGTAATGACGAAGCCGGTGGCAGCGGCTCTGGCGATGATCGCTTCCTCTACAGGCTTTACGAATCGCGCGTTCACGACGCCGACGTTCAATCCTTCGCTGCGAAGCTGGTCAGCCGCAGCAACCGCCTGAGACAGCATTGTGCCGCACGAGAGAATATTTCCGTCCAGGCCCCATGACAGGACTTCGGCCTTTCCCAGCTGAATGGGTGCCACCTCGCGTGCGACCCGTTCCAACTTTGCCTTCGGATATCGAATCGAGACTGGTGACGAACATTCCAATGCAAAGTCCAGCATTGCCTGAATTTCCAGCTCGTCGCCAGGAGCGGTCACAATCATGTTCGGAAAGATTCGCATGTAGCTATTGTCGAACACTCCGTGATGAGTCGGCCCGTCAGGGCCACACAGGCCAGCTCGATCAAGACAGAAGACGACCGGCAAATTCTGAAGCGCGACTTCCTGAAAGATCTGGTCAAAGCTGCGCTGCAGGAACGTACTGTAGATATCCACAATCGGCTTCATCCCCGACTTGGCCATGCCCGCAGCAAACGCAACGGCGTGGCTCTCGCAGATCCCGGTGTCGAAGAAACGATCGGGGAATTCGTCGCGGATCCGTTCCAGCTTGTTACCGGCACACATGGCGGCTGTCAGTACGCAGACTCGTTCGTCTTCGTCCATCGCTTCGTGAATCGCATCAGACATGATCTCAGTGTATGAAATCTCCGACGACTTTTTGACGGGTACAATTTCATTGTCGGTGTCTCGTTTGAACGGCGAAGGTGTATGAAATTTCACGGGATCCTTGCAGGCGGGCTCGAAGCCATGGCCCTTTTCGGTAAAGACATGCAGCAACACCGGGCCCTTCACATCGCGGACCAGTTCCAGAGACCGACGCAACGATTTTATGTCGTGACCATCTACCGGACCGATATAACGGAATCCCATTTCTTCGAACAACATCCCGCCGTGGAGGAATGATTTCAAAGCATCCTTGAAACCGCCCAGCATCTTCTCCGTGGATTCACCGACCAGCGGTACTTTATTCAGCAGCCATGAGACATCTCGCTTCAGGCCATTGTAAAATGGCGCAACCCTTGCCTTGTCCAGATAACTTGCCAGTCCGCCGACTCGGGGACAGATGCCCATCTTGTTATCGTTCAGAATCACCAGCAGGTCTTTCTTGAGACCTGCGGCGTTGTTCATGGCTTCAAAGACAATCCCTGAAGGCAGCGCGCCGTCACCAATGACGGCAACAGACTTTCGACCATCCTTGAAGAGCAGATCGTCCGCAGTTTTCATGCCAAGCACTGTCGAGACGCTGCTGCCAGCGTGGCCAGTGACGAAGAGATCGTATTCACTTTCAGCGGGGTTCGGATATCCCATCAATCCGCCGCGACGACGAATACTTGAGAACTGATCAAAGCGTCCGGTGATCAGTTTGTGAGGATAAATCTGATGACCCGTGTCCCAGATCAGACGATCTTTTGAAAAATCAAATGTCAGATGCAGCGCGATGCAGAGTTCGACCACACCCAGATTGCTGGCAAAGTGGGCCGCGCGGTCGGACACAATTGTGAGCAACGCTTCACGAATATCATCCGACAGCCGGACAAGATCCGTTTCGCTCAGTGCGCTCAGGTCTTTCGGGGATCGGATGCCGCTTAGAATTTCAAATGACATTCTTGTCTTGCCTTAGTGATCTCGTTCCACAATAAACCGGGCCAGTTCCCTGAGCCAACGGCTGCGATCACCAAAGACAGCGACCGCATCACATGCTTCCTGCACCAGTTGTTCAGCCTTCGCGCGGCTGTTCGCGATTCCCAGTAAAACGGGAAACGTGAGTTTTCCAAGATCTGCATCGCGGCCTGGTTTTTTGCCAAGCCTGGTCTGGTCACCGGTCACATCCAGCAGATCGTCGGCAATCTGGAACGCCAATCCGATGGAATGGCCAAACTGTCGAAGGAGATTCCTGCTGTCCGAATCTGCTGATGCGGTCGCTGCACCCAGTTCCAGAGCCCCTGCAATGAGCGCCCCGGTCTTCATTCTATGGATTTGACTGAGTTCTACTACGCGAGTCTCTGCCGTTCGGTTGGAATCGTTCTGGCCAGAATCAGATTTTGAAGATGATGTGTCACCCTGAACTCCGGCAGAATCCACCGAATTCACAACTTTCAGAACCGCAGGAGTCCCAGGATCCCAACCGGGTTTCCTTATGTGATCCTGTTGTAATTCTCCATTTTCGGCGTTCACAAACGCCCCGCGCTCTGCCTCCAGATCCAGCACCTGACCACCGACCATTCCCGATCCGCCCGAAGCCGAGGCCAGAATTCGCATCTGTTCGACGATCTGCACTCCACTGATTGTTGCCGCCCCGGTTGTTTGCATCGCAATAGTTTCAAAAGCCAGCGTCAGCAGGCAATCACCCGCCAGAATTGCAAGTGCTTCGCCGAATACTTTGTGGCTTGTCAGTCGGCCGCGGCGAAAGTCGTCATCATCCATCGACGGCAGGTCATCATGAATGAGCGAATACGTATGAATCATCTCGATCGCACACGCCGCCGGAATCGCGTCTTCACGCCTGCCGCCACACATCTCATTCGCTAACAACACCAACACCGGCCGCAACCGCTTGCCGCCAGCCATCAGGCTGTATTCAACCGACGCTTTCAGACTATTCGGCCACGCGGTACGATCCAGCTTTTCGACCAGCGCAGCCTCAATGACGGTTCGCAGTTCTTCAAGATGAACTTTGAAGGCCGAGTTGGTCATGGAGAGCCCGGAGGGTCAGGATATTGTTCTCGGCGGGCCCGTCCCGCAAATCAAACGGACGAAGCATAACGGTTTGCCGTGCATCTGCGAAAGCATCGCGCGACCGTGAGAAGTCCGTGTCGGCCTCCTGACGGACTCAAAGCCACAATCGTCAGATTTTTTGCAAATCGCAGGTTCTGCGTTTCCGCTTTCCTCCGCGTTGCGTACTTTTCCGGGTGGATGCTATCCCACTCGGGAATATGCGGCCAGGTGAATGCGCGACTGGTAGAAGGAATGGTCCAGATGGACTGCGAAGTCGGGTTGACGGACCGGACTATGATCCATCACGATTCAAACTCGAACCGGGGCCAAATCGTCCTGACGGTCCTGTGATCATGCCGCACTTCGCGTTACGGAGCACTGAAAATGAGCAGAAAAGAATATCGGGAGCAAAAACAACTTCGTCTGGCAAAAGAGCTGGCCGATTATTTGCGGCCTCGCCTGAATACGGCGGTTTCCGTCCGATTATGGGACGGCTCGTTGATTCCACTTGGTGAAAACGTTGAGCCTGGTCTGGAGATTTCGATTTCCGGCCCTGGCGTCGCTGGCGCGTTTCTGCGGTGGCCGACTGCCGATACATTGTTGCGACTGTATGCTCGCGGATCCATCGGATATGCGGGTGCCGATCTGTTGACGCTGATTGAGAAAGCGCGAGTCAAGAATAGCCGGCAGAAAAGTCGTGACCTCCCACTGGGCCTGCTGTTTCGATTTGCGACGGCCTTTCTCACCGCTCGCGGCGAATCGACGGCCGTTGACCATGTCTACCAGGGCGATGAATCCGGACTGAGACGGGCGCGCGGAGAGAATTCTGACTTTATTCAGTTTCATTATGATGTCAGCAACGACTTTTACAAGTTGTTCCTCGACAAACAAATGCTCTATTCCTGCGCCTACTTTCATGATTGGAATGAATCACTGGAGCAAGCGCAATTGAATAAGCTGGATATGATTTGCCGCAAGCTGCAGCTACAGTCGGGCGAACGATTCCTGGATATCGGCTGCGGCTGGGGCGCTCTGATTTGCTATGCCGCAAAGTATTACGGAGTCAAGGCTCACGGCATCACGTTGTCCAGAGAACA
>JAYUVA010000166.1:0-3140 GCA_043754375.1 Candidatus Kuenenia sp.
CCTGACCCATTTTTCAAAGCGCATCCCACCTTATCATCCTGCCAAATTACCGGGTTTTCATGGTTCGCTTCGACATTTTTTGTGTTCTGCTGTTGTTGACTCAGGTCGGCTGCAACAGAAATTCCGGCATCGTTCAATACGAAGTGGATCGTGAGTCTGACAAGGTGACATCGACTGATCTGCTGCGGGATCAGTTTGATCCGATTCCATTTCGCTGGAAGGTTCCTGTGGAATGGACGGAAGCCGAGAATGATCAGTTCAGTGCGATTGCATGGACCGTCGGTTCCAAAAAGGATCCAGCGCGAATCACGGTGAGCAGTCTTTCAGCGGCCAGCGGTCTGGAAGCTCAAATCGTCCGTTGGCGCGGGCAGTTGCAGCTTCCGGAAATGACGGTTGCGGAAGTCATGAAGTCGGTCGAAGACGTCACGCTGCCAGGGGCGACAGGGAAATGGTGTGAGTTCAAAAACGAAACAGAGTCTATTCTAGGTATGATCGTGCCGCACGAAGACAAGCTCTGGATCATCAAGTTTCGTAGCGGCAATGCGGCTGCTGAAAAAGTACGGGATGCGTTTCGCGGTTTTTGCGAATCGCTCAAGGTTGAATAACCCAGCGCGTGCTTCGCCCGCAACCCATCGTCGAAGGCGGGAGATTAGAACAACGTTGTCATTCACACAGGAATACATGCAGCAAAAACAATTGGCGGCAGAAATATGAATCGCAAAAGGGCATCAAGTCGTGGTCTGTATTTTTCTGCCGGTGATTTTTCTGCCGGACCTGACTTCTGCAACCAGGCGTCTGAAAATCTTCGCGGGATAACAGGAAATCAACGGTAAGTAGTACGAATACATCAACAAAGCGAACAACGGATTCAGAAATTTCGGAGATCGGTGATATGTCATCTACTACACTGCCCGGCGACTTTTCATCACGCCGTGAAGAATCAACGTCCATGGGCAGCGCGCTGTTCAAGGACTTCGTGAAAGTTCTTGAAGTCGTTGGATCGCTCAAACTGACCTGCGTGATGTTTGCGCTGTCGATGGTGATTGTGTTCGTCGGCAGTCTGGCTCAAAGCCGTCGCGACGTCTGGCAGGTGATGGAACAGTATTTTCGCACGTGGGTTGCGAAAATCGACGTTCAGGATTTGTTTCCTCCCTCAATGTTCAGTGCTCTCGCGCAACATTACGGGGTTGAGGATTTTGGAGCGATGATTGCATCGAAGCTGGGTCCACTTCAGAGTGTGCCGTTTCCCGGCGGATGGACGATCGGGCTGATCATGCTGATCAACCTGACCGCTGCTCATTCATTAAAATTCAAAGTGCGGGCTCGCGGGCTCAAACTTGCCGCAGGCATCGTGTTGGTCGTGCTCGGGATGCTGCTGACGTATGCGGTCGTGGTGACCGGCAATATGCAGACCGGCGTCGAATTCGGTGAGAATACTCTGCTGTCCAAAGAAAGTATTTGGCTGCTGATGCTGGGTGGACTGGGTGTGGCCGGGATTGCCGCTGTGGCGTCGGCAATGATGTCTGCGTCAATGGGACCATTATCCCGCTGGTTTCTGGGAGGTATCGGTGCGGTGCTGTTGACCGTCGCCATCGCCTTCTTGCTCGGCGGTGAGGGCGCTCGACTGAACCTGTCCAACATGAGAATTCTGTGGCAATTGCTCAAAGGCGGCGCGTGCGCCCTGGTGCTGCTGCTGGGGTCAAATCTGCTGTTTGACAAGCGTGGCGGGATCGCGGTGCTGCACTTCGGCGTCGCGTTGCTGATGATCAGTGAATTGCAGGTCGGCCTTCAGGCAAAGGAAAACATGCTGTCGCTGGTCGAGGGCGACACGTCTTCGTTTGTGCGAGATATTCGCGTCCGCGAACTGGCCATCATCTCGCAGAAGCCAGACAAAAAGGACGACGTTGTGGCGGTCGCGGAGTCTCGGCTGGAAGATGCCGCATCGTATGCGTCGAGTTCAAAAGACGACGCGAAAATAACTGATCGAGCCGGTGGGCCGATTGTGCCTGGGCAGGTGATCGAGCTGTCACCGTTGCCTTTCGACATTGCTGTGCGCCGATTTTATCGCAACAGCACGCAGCGGGCTGTACTGCCGGATGATGAAATGCGGTTGCCATCCGGGCTTGGAAAGTTTTCTGTTGCAAAGCAATTGCCTGCCGTCACAGGAATGGAAGAAAGCAGCGACACGAGTGCAGTCTACGTGGATCTGCTTGAGAGAGGTTCGCAAAAAGTCATTCAATCCTTGCTGGTGTCGCAGAACGCCAGTGAACTTCGCGGCGTGCCCCTGGCAGAAACAGCGACGGTCGATGGCAAGGATTATCAGTTCTATCTCCGGTTTCAGCGAAGCTATCAACCGTATTCCGTCAAGCTGATCGACGTGAGCCGAACAAATTACATCGGCACATCGACACCGCGTGACTATCGCTCGGTGATCCAGATTACCGAACCGGGAAGCGACGAGACGGAAGAGTTTTCCGTCTGGATGAATAACCCGCTACGATTCAAGGGCGAGACATTCTATCAGACCGGGCATCAGGATCTGGGTGCTGGCAAGGAAATGACGACACTGTCGGTCGTCAACAATCAGGGCTGGATGCTGCCATACATCGCCTGCATGATTGCGATGTTCGGAATGTTTGCTCAGTTTGGTCAGACGCTGTTCCGGTTTCTGGATCGGACAGTGCGCAGTCCGCAACTGGCCACCGTTCCGTCGGACGCGACTTTCGCAGATGTGCGACCGGGTTTTGGTCCGGCAAGAATTGAAGTCAATCCGGCGACGATTGCGGCATCGAAACCTGGTACACCAACAACGCCGTTCATCCTGAGCATCGGTATTCCGCTCCTCGTGACGGTCGTGTGTGCGATGTGGCTGGCCAGGAAGGCGATGCCGCCCAAAGTCGTCCCGAACACGATGAATCTTTACGGCTTCGCCCAGCTGCCGGTTGCCTGGAGCGGACGACCTCAACCGATCGATTCGATGGCTCGCGTGCAGCTGCTGGCCGCGTCGCACAAGTCCACATTCGAAGGTGAGATGGATACTGCAGAACTGACTTCGCCGGAACGACGCGAAAAGATCCTGCAGACAATTGCGAAGGGATGGCCAACGGTCGATCTGAGCCAGCTCAAGGACTTCAATGGCA
>JAYUVA010000167.1:0-2895 GCA_043754375.1 Candidatus Kuenenia sp.
AAACTGGTGATCGGGGTCAATGCGAATGACGTCGCCAATCATCATGAACGCCAGCGAAGGAAAACCCGCGCGGAGTGTGGAACGTGCCAGCGTGTACAATTCCTTCGCGCGTTCTACACGATGGTGACGCAGCTGAAGTTGCCATTGCTGATCAGGGATCGGCAGAGATTCTGAAACCGGCGGCGAAACGTATTTTGGTGGTGAAGAATCGATGTCAGCTGACAAAATCTGTTGAGCCAGTCCGGAGACTTCTTCAGCAGCGTCCGGCAACTCATGCTCAATGCACCAACTGCGTACAGAATCGAGATCACGCTGCAGGGCGTCGAGTATCGACTGACGTTTTTCGAGCAATTGCCGATGTCGACGGTCCCGTGTCGATTCGTCATCGGCCGCCGCCTGACCTGGACTGAAGGCTGGCAGGAGCACCAGCGCGATCAGGAGAACTCGCAGTCGTTCAGACATCTTAAACCAAATCACAAGTGATCCTTTCTGCTGCCAGCAGTCTGTCTGATTACCGCTGCTCTTGTGAGCGGCAAGGCGCTAGCGGTCTGTTGAGTTAGTGATGCAAGTAGGGTGTGTGCAGCGCTAGCGAAACACACCAGTCCCTCACGCTTTCCCAAAATGGTGCGTTGCGCTAGCGCTGCACGCACCCTACGATTAAATCAACAGACCGCTAGCGCCTTGCGGCTCACAAAATTGGTGTATCGGGACAGACTCCCAGCTGCCAATCTCCGTCAGACTCGACTCCGGTGACTTCAGGCACGTGCCCGCTTCAGGCACGCGCCCACTCAAGGTGTAGGATTGACATTGACCGTGTTAAAACCCCCCGCCGCCGCCACCACCGCCACCGCCACCAAAACCACCACCGCCAAAACCACCGCCATTGCGGCCGAATTGTTTGTAGAACTGAATTCGACTGACAGTATTCGTACCCAAAGTCACGACGCCAAAGATTCGTTCCAGTGGCGCGATGAATTGTCCAAGATGCGTATCCGCTGCGATGAGTGCATTTTCGCGGACAAACACGCGGTCGCCCGGCAAAATCTGGTAGTTCGTGGACGTATCGGCCTGCTCGGTGATGCCACACCAGCTCACCGGCAACATCTGATGTCCGTCGAAGACGTTTCGACCGGGCCGTGCGATCCAGATCTGATCTGAAGAAGTTCCTGACAATCCCTGCACATTCGCCAGTGCGTCGAGGACGGTCTCATTTCCGGTGATCGGGAACTGCATTAACTGATCCCCGAGGCCGGCACCCTGCAGAATGATGTAGTAGTTCTTGCTGTTGTAAGCGTAGACGTCCACGGAGGCATTGGGGCTCTGCAGGTACGTGCGCAAATGCGAATTGATTCGGATCCGCGCCTCTTCCACCGTCAAGCCGGTCACTTGAACCTGACCGTAGACACCAAGGTTGACGGTCCCGTCCATGGCAACAAGATGTTCGCCACTGACTGGCTGTTGAACGGCAAATTCACTCAGGGACACGCGCACGGAAGGATCGACGAGCGTCTTCCCAAGATGCGAAGTAATCAGCGTACGAGCTTCCGCGACGGTGATGCCCGCCACCGTGATCGGCCCATCAACTCGCAGGATTGTAACAGTTTCGCCGTTCGGATCATCAAACGGAGATCCGAACTGCAGCGTACCATCCAGTTCCACATTCAGAACCTGATCCAGAACGAGTGTGCCATCGGGACGTGAAGCCTGCACGAGTAACCCGTCACCAGGCCCCAGGAAATACGGAGATGTGGGAATCAGCCGCGTGACCTCAATTCGCAGGATATCCGGTGGCTCGATGATATAATCCGGCAACGTTGTCTTTTGAAGTTCTCGTGGCATTCCCGGAGGGATTGGCAACAGCGCTGCGACCGGTTCTGCTTTCCCATGCAGCGAAAGACAGCCCGGCAGGCATAAGATCATTAGTAAGATGCACAAGCGCATGACGACAATCACCCTGTTCATTGAGTATGCACAGTCAGCACACAAACAACGGTACTCAGACAGACTCCCAGGCTGATACAATCGTTAAGTTGTCACCAACCTCGACAATCGTTAATTCGGCACGAATCGACACAGTCCTTGAGTGGGATCTGGCAGTGTGCGGCTGAATTGCGGATTACGCACGCTTTGCGGACGAAGTTGTGTCGAGTTATTGGTATCCGCCTGCCGAATTGAGATATCAGGGGGAGCAGAATGATGAGAAGATTTTTAAAGTCCACCGTTTTCGCGATATTGTTGGCAGTGCCCTGCCTCCGGGCTGACGGACAGGATACGCCGCGTTACCGCCCTCAACGCCCCACCGTAAGTCCGTACCTGAATCTGTTGCGTAACGACAACGGCCCCGTGCCGAATTACTATAGTCTGGTAAGACCGCAGCTGAACCAGCAGGCGTTTGACAACCGGACTGCCTCCGCGGCGCGATTACAGTCACTCTCGATTCAAAAACTCGAAGACCTCGCCGAACGAGGCGCAACCGGACCGACGGGCACTGGAAGCGTCTACCGCAACCTGTCGCATTTCTATCCTCCGAAGCAAGCGACTTCGCCGTATCGACGACAGTGATTCACTCAGTGCTCTGTCAGTGACAAATTGATGGGTTGTGAGACACTGGCAGAGCCCGTGGCACACATCAAAGCACGATTGACACAGCACAAGGGCGACGTCCGCATCAGGCGAATGCTTAAAACGTCCAGTTTTGCCCCCCCCATTCGTTTGCCCCCATTCGTTCGTCAAAAGCATAAGCGAATGCTCTCGTCTTTCCCGTCGCCGTTTTCCAGACAAATGCGACAAAAGTCAAAGTAAGCACCTCGGCAGAAGTAGTTTGGCATAATATCGTTTAACCGCGTGGGCAACGCCCCGCGATTGGCAGCGAAGCGCGGCCCGATGGGCACGCGG
>JAYUVA010000168.1:0-5260 GCA_043754375.1 Candidatus Kuenenia sp.
AGGAGAGACAGATTCATCATCCTGCAAATCGTTCATCTGCAGGTAAAAGGGATCGTCCCAGACTCCGCGAGGATCAAGCTGCATGATACCCATGTTGACAAAGATGTTAAGCCGATTTGTCTCATAAGTGACCCAATCCCTGGCAAGTGCGTTTTGAGCCGACAGAAGCGTATTCAGGGCCGTCGTGATGTTGAGTGCGTTCCCTTGAGCGACTGCGGTGGCCTGTAATGAGGCGCTGTCGTACTGCAACGCGGCGGTTCTCACCGCCCTGCGGTCGATTTCCAGTCGGTACTCCTGCACCTGTAACTGACGCCAGTTTTGGCGAATACTGAGCGCAATGTTGTCTTCAGACAACATGTAGCTTCTTCGCTGACGCTGATACGTGATTAATGACGTGCGATAGGCGTTTCGCTCGTCAATCTGATCCAGGGGCGTAGTGAATTCCAGACGGGCCGTTTGATTGCTGCCCGAGAGCTTGTTGCCGCCGCTCAATCCCTGTGAACCCTGGAATGTCAGGTTGAATGTGGATTCGAGGCTGTTGGCAGCGATTTCCATTCTGCGGCGAGTGTCCATTACCTGCGCACGGTTGTTCATCAGATCGAGACGATTCTCAAGACCGATCTCGACGACCTGCTCAATTTCTGGAAACTCCTGTGATTCAGTCAGAGTGAACCGATTGATCGCGATAGCTTCAACTCGCAGACCTGCCTGCAGAACCTCCAACTGCTGGGCCAGACGGAGCATGTAATCGTCACGCAGAATGCGGGATCCATCGCGAACTTCGGACAGGAACCCATCGACCGTGTAGGTCTCCGCGGCCGTCTTTGTGCCTAATCGCGGCAGTTCACTCCAGCCTGGCGGTAACTCCGAACTTTCGATCATTCCGTTGGAATCACTATCGAGCGTCTTCAGAATGTCGTCCTGAGTTTCGACGGCAATGAGTCGCATCAGCATATCGAGTTGGCCGGACCCAAACGTGAAGTCCCGCTCCGCCCGTTCAAACGTGGCTTTGTCCTTCTGATAATTCTGCACAAGTCCATTTCGTTCTTCTTCGCTGCGGAAGAAGCGCTGATCGGGACGACTGGCTTTCCAGTCGTGTTGCGTAGTATCCAGCAGGTCCTCGATCGGTTTCAAGTCGTTCCTGACGACATTGATCCCGTATTCAAGGAGGTCGTTCCGCAATTCTGCCAGTCCAGCGACATACGCCCTGAGGGTTGCGAAGTCCGGCGGTGTATCGGCCTGATTTTCACCAAGGTCGGGCAAAAGTTGCTCCCCGAGTTCCTTTTGAAGATCTCGCATTCGCCGTTCCAGATCGATCAGATCCCAGCTGATGATTTCAAAGGGGGCCAGTCCATCCTCGTCAATGTCCAGCTGAACATTGGGCGGCAAGCCCAACTGTATCTTCAGGCTGTCCTGAGAATCGGCCAACGCTTGTCGTGCGGATGCAAGCGATGCCTGAGCGCTTTGGAGACTTGTCAGGAGCTGGTAAGACGCCAGGCTGGTCGCATCCTGATTTTTCAATGCAATCAGCTGCTGTATGGCCGCAAGATAGGCGTCGTCATCGGAGAGGCTCAGTAATCTCTGTTCATCTTCCTCCGTCATCGGTCCTTTCCATTTCAACCACAGATCGTCGTACGTGAAGCGGGCTTTCAGGTCGTCTGGAATCAGCTCCCGGAGTTGCGGAAAATTTTCGAGCTTGTCCGAAACAAAACCTGGAGTGCGTGAGTCGATCGCTTTTTGCTTCTCGTACTGCTCTTCCAGTTGCCGAATGTTGTTAATCTGATTCAGGATGAGCTGTCGTTGCAGCAGCAGGTTCAGGTAACTTGTTGACACCCCTACGAACAGCGTTTGCCGAAATCGCGCCATCGTCCGGGCACTGTAAAGAACCGAGCGTTCGGCCTGGGTCAGCGGTTCGAGGACGACTTTGCGGCCCGCCTGGAACATCAGCGGCTGTGTCACACTGTAGCCGAGTAATGGTGCCGATATGCTTCCGCCCTGACCAAAATTCCACGTGACTGCGTTGGCAAGTTCCACCGCCACTTGACCACCGGCAGGAAGCAACTGACTTACTCCGAAAGCCGCTGTGGAAACCCCGTTGGCTCGGCCTGTCCCTAGTGTGGTGGCGGAGGCATTGGCAAATGGTTCACCACCATTGCGCCCCAGATAACGAACTCCAAGATTATAGCGTTGCTGCGTCAGCGCGAGCGCACTGATGTACAGATCTTCAAGGTTGTTCTGGTAGTCGCGATTGTGAATGTATGTCAGATCAACCAGCTCCGGCAGCGTGACTTTCAGTAACTTGACCTCGGAGTGTCCTTCCACAGGATCTATGCCGTTCATCTCGATGCCGTACTTCTCCAGCCAGTTCGGATTCTCGATCGCAAAAGACCGTCCCAGCTTGTGCCAGCTCTTGTAACCTCTGCGTCCATTCACGCTGTGCATAAAAACGTGGGCAGCGGGATCGTCCGGAGGCAGCGGCTCTTTATCTTGATCGTACGGATCATAGAACCGGCTCCGCTGATCGGGCGTCAGATGGATGCGCGGAAGTTCCCAGCGCTCGTCATTGAGTTTCTGACCAATATCGTTGTACGTATCTTTGTCGGCCTGCTTCCGCCAGAATTGGCGCGAGCAGCCAGACAGCGATGAAATAGCCATCGCCCCCAAAATCAGCCACGTCACATATCGGCGTGTTGTGAGATGTATTGATCGCACCAGCATCCTGCTGCTCTCCAAAATCCTGTCGATTCTCTCTTGGGACGATCGGGAATACTTCGCTCAGAATTTTGCAGGTCAATCTTTGCGAAGCCCTTCAACCTGGATTTCGGCCGCGATAGGGAAGCCGGTTATGCTTCAGTATTGCGAAATGCCGTCGATGACGGTTTTCATCAGAAATCACAAGTCGCCGAGAGAATGTCCTTTACGGATACTTCCGGTTTCGACAGTTGTTCGTCCTGTGCTTGATCTGTCACCCGGTCTCGCCAGTCACTGCGGCAGAATCGCTACATGCCGCGCGAGCAGACCGGTACTACCGACAGAGCCGGTCCCGTGCGTTGGATCGCAACAATTGTTAACATCGCTACAAATTCACACCGTCCATTACCGCCCGAAAAGTCGCCGCAATCGGTACAACTTGCCGAGTGCCCTTTCAGGATCAGTCCGTCGGGTAAGCTTTCAGCTTGCCATTTGTTTTTCAGCCCAGGCTGGAAAATTTACGCGACTCCTGACGACTCACGATAAACTCGCAATCTCCGCAAATTCTGAAATCAGGCGTCAACATGCCGTACCAAACAAGCATCATTCTCTCGCTGTTTTCACTGTGCGCGTTTCCGTCCATTGTCCGTGCTGACGCATGCCGCTCGCCGACGTGAATCGTATTCGCATTGCGATACACGATGACGATATACTCCGCATTGCTCCCTCCCGTCTGGTCCCCCCGCTTTGACTCTCGTATCTGGCCCACCGCATGACCATCAATCGCCGCCAGTTTCTTGATTGCAGCAGCGAGGGATTCGCGTCTCTGGCCGCCGCCATCATGCTCCACGAATCGGCGGCCACATCGAGCTACGCCGCAGCGGGCAGCGTCGATGCCGGAGTGGCGGGCGGGCTGCTGCACCATCCGTCGAAAGCAAAACGGATCATCCAGTTGTTCATGGCAGGGGCGGCCAGTCATATCGATTTGTGGGACCACAAGCCTCAGCTGGAAAAGCATCACGGCGAATCATCAGACTTCGGCGAACACGTCGAAGCATTTCAGGATGGCCTTGGTCCGTGGATGAAGTCCCCGTTTCGGTTTTCGAGGTATGGCCAATGCGGCAAGCCGCTGAGTGAAGTCGTCGCCCCGCTGGGAGACTGCGTGGACGATATCGCATTCGTACACAACATGGTGGGCAAGACCGGTGTTCACAGTCAGGCGACGTATCTGCAGGCCACCGGGTTTGATCGGCCTGGATTTCCCGGCATGGGATCGTGGATCAGCTACGCGATGGGTTCGCTCAACGACAACCTGCCGACCTTTGTGGTGTTGCCGGATCATCGAGGCTTCGCCAGCAACGGGCCTAAAAACTGGGGTTCAGGATTTCTGCCCGCCAGTCATCAGGGAACGATGATCTTTCCGCAACGCAGGACTCCGATTGACGATCTGAATGCCACCGCTGATTTTGTGACGGCGCATGCGGAAACGGACGGCCAGTCATTGCTCAGATCGCTGAACGATTCCTACCGCCGCACACGTCCCGGCGATTCGCGGCTGGAAGCACGTCTACGCTCGTACGAACTGGCGGCGAAGATGCAATTGAGTGCTCCTGAAGTTTTCAACCTTGCTGAAGAGACTGCAGCAACACTCAGGATGTACGGCATCGACAATCCAGGTGCGGTCTACCCTGCGGAAATCAATATTCCGGAAGAGGCGGAATACTTCGGTCGCAAGTGTCTGATTGCACGGCGAATGCTCGAACGCGGCGTCCGGTTCATTCAGATCTGGTCAGGAAATGACAACGGATTTCCTCGCCGGAACTGGGACAGCCACGAAGACATCGAACGTGACCACAAGCCGTTGGCCATGGGCATGGCAATTGGCGCAGCAGCGTTGATCAGGGATTTGAAACAACGCGGGCTGCTGGATGACACGATCATTCTGTGGACGACAGAGTTTGGTCGCATGCCATCGACGCAGGGCAGCAAGGGACGTGATCACAATCCATACGTGTTTACCAACTGGTTATGCGGTGGCGGAATTCGTGGCGGAATGAGCTACGGTCCGTCCGATGAATGGGGCTACAAACCACTGGATCGCGACAACCCGACGCAGGTGTATGACATTCACGCGACCGCGCTGCACCTGCTGGGAATCGATCACACGAAGTTGACAGTGCGCCACGACGGCATCGATCGTCGCCTGACCGATGTCCATGGACATGTGCTGTACGATATTTTGAGTTAAAAACCCTTAAAAAAACTTGCCTCGCCGCATTGATCAGGAACGCCCCCGTCACGCCACCTCAATTTTGATCGGACGAAAAGCGGGTGAGTACGTACGAAAAATCGACGACACGTCAGTCGAGGCCATTTGTCCGTTCATTTCAGGTTGGCACAAGTGTTGCGGGACATTGATGCAAACGCTGATTCAGCCGACGCGCGGCAGTCGATGCGACCGTGAATTCGCACAGTGTGCTGCCGGGCACACAAACAGTTCAGGCGAAGAGGTTACTTTGAGTGTTCATCAGAAAGTTCTGACAATGAAGACGATTCAGGTTTATGACAA
>JAYUVA010000169.1:0-4377 GCA_043754375.1 Candidatus Kuenenia sp.
CTTGCGCCATCTCCAGGAACATCACATCGTTGAGCAATGTCAGAGCCTGGAGCGGCGTATTTGATCGACTGCGACTGGCGACGCACGCTTCTCCGCTGAGTCCATCAAATGTCGTGATCATTGCGAATGGTGCCGTACGTTTGATGTGGGTGTAAATGCTGCGGCGGTAGCGGTCTTCGCCGGCACTGGCATTCCAGCCCTGGCCACCATAGGCAACTTCGGTTACTCCTGCTGGCTGAGGTGGACGAACGGGAACACCTCCGCGTTTATGCGACAGCGTCCCGGATGCCTGTAACATGGAATCGCGTACGATCTCAGCTTCCAGTCGCAGTCGAGGCATGAACGTGAGTAAACGGTTTTCCGGATCGATCGCAGCGGCCTCCACCCGATAGACGGACGATTGCCGATACGCGGCACTCGTGACAATCCGCCGATGCAGTTGCTTCACAGACCATTGATCATCCGCCATGAATTTCACCGCCAGCCAGTCGAGCAGTTCCGGATGATCAGGCGGACTTCCCTGCATGCCGAAATCATCGACCGTTGCAACAATGCCCCGGCCAAAAAACGCTGCCCAGTGTCGATTAACGATGACACGTGCCGTCAGCGGATTCTCGGGGCTCACCAGCCACCTGGCAAATCCCAGACGATTCTTTGGCATGTCTGCAGGCCATGCGTGAAGGAATTCCGGCAGTTCAGGTTCGACCTTTTCTTTCGGCTGCAGATATTCGCCGCGATGATGCCGATACGTCGAACGCGGATGATTCGCGGGACGTTCCTGCATCACAAGGGACTCCGGAACTGTCGGTCGCATTCGCAACCTTCGAATGCGTTCGACTTCTTCAGCCAGCTGCGGTGCGGTCAGTAGAAACTGTTGCCGCAATGAGTCACGATCCTGCGGCTGCAGTTGTTCATCCTGAACGAGCAGCAAGTCCGCGATTTCATCGGAGTAATCTCGCGCCGCAGTCTCGCGCTCTACGGACGTTGCAGAGAACCGGAAGCGTCCAAGAGAACTTGCGAAATGCCGCCCGAATGTCATCTGCAGATGCAGCGGCGTGCCAGCCGGGACAGGATGCTGGAAAACGAAGACGGCGACATGCCGTTCGCCCTGGCGATCATGGACCGCCCAGCCCGATTGCGCATCTCCATCAATCGCCATCGCAGCAGTCGCCGGGCTGCTTCCAAAACGATTCTTTGCATAAGTCTCGGTCGCGGAGGCGAATGGGAAATCCGCCGCAGACGATCTGGCATACAGCTCAGTCAGGTAAAAGTCGCCCAAAGTTCCTTCGTAATAAGTCGTTCCTGGCCCGCGCGCGGGAAGTCGCTCGTCAGGCAGGGCTTCCAGACGCAGGGCCGTGATGGGTTCATCGACCGCAGCAAACGCAACAAAGTAGTCGTCTCGTTTGGCAGTGTCACCTGAGGCAAAGATGGAGTTGTCGGCCTGAATCGTAAGTGTCGGCAACGATGCGTGGGCCTCGACAGGTCTCATAACCTGCCATTGTGCAGCGTTGCTTCGCTCATTCTGTAACCAGTTGGCAAACATTGCGGCAACTTCCTGTTCGCGCAGCTTCAGGCTCTCTTCAATCGGCAGTGATCGTTCAGGCTGCAGATGAAACTCCCCGATCGTATGCTGATGGCCGTAGTTCTGAACCATGGTAACGCGCAGCCGCAGGGGCGACGGGGCAGAAAGTGACTCGCCGTTCGACGCCGCAGCGAGCATCCTGAGTGAAGTCAGGTCGAGCGTAAACGTGGCCTCCGCCGTCATGGGTATCCCATTGGCACCGTGAATTCCCCAACCTGTATCGATGCTGGAATCAAATGCCTTCTCAAGCTCGTGTTCGGACTGCTGCACTGAGGAAGTGGCGGACTTGACTGGCAGAATGATGCCACTAAGAGCTCCTGCATGCGTTTCGTTTTCACTGCTGTCCGGGGCCATTGGAAACGCGGTAAATGAAATCTCGCTGAGCACAAAGTTGCCTCCCTCGGAATTCCCGGGGCCGCGCTGACCCTTTGCTGTTCGCAGGGAGAGCTTCACTTTGTCAAATTCTGCGTCTTGCAAAGACAGCTCAGCGACATACGTTGCAGCGTTCGCTTTCGCGTCGGTTGGCGTGAGCCATTGGTCCGATTCCATTCGGAATCCTGATGCGTTGTCTGTCGCATCTGATGGCAATTCTATCTTCGCCGATACGACTTTAACCGGGACCTCCTCAAAGTCCTGAATCGGCCATTTCTCCGGGAGTTCCTGCTGAAGCTCGTTGGCCTTCCGCAGATTGGCCTGCCAGTGACTCTCGAAGTCTGCGCCCGGTAACTCCAGTGATGGCTCATCGGCATTGTTCAGGGCTGCCATCAACTGATAATAATTGCGATGAGTAATGGGGTCATACTTATGCGTGTGGCACTGGGCACAGCCGGTCGTCAGGCCGAGCCATGTGGTGCCGGTTGTCGCGACACGGTCAGTCATCGCATAGTAGCGAAACTCCATGGGATCGATTCCACCTTCTTCGTTCAGCATTGTGTTGCGGTGAAATCCGGTGGCAATGCGTTGTGCCTGAGTTGCATCCGGCAGCATATCGCCGGCAAGTTGCTCAATGGAAAACTGATCAAACGGCATATCGCCATTAATCGCATTGATCACCCAGTCGCGATACGGCCAGATAGAACGTTCGCGGTCTTTTTCATAGCCGTTTGTGTCAGCGTAGCGGGCCAGGTCCAGCCAGCGGCGAGCCCAGCGTTCCCCATATTCCGGGCGTGCGATGAGTTCATCAACCAGCGCCTTCCATGCCGTTTCTTCAACGACGGCGGAATCCGTCGCATTCCCGCTTGAAGTGGTTGGCTGCAGCCGCTGCGCCCACGCGTCGGCTTCGTCCACCGAGGGTGGCAGTCCGATCAGATCGAGATAGGCGCGCCGGATGAGCGTGTAGACATCGGCTTGCTTTGAAGGAAGAAGCCGATGTTTCACCTGAGCTTGTTCGAGGTACTGGTCAATTTCATTCCGTGGCCACCCCGCAACATTCTGAGTTTCGATATCAGGTACCGCAGGTTTCGACGGTGGCATGAACGCCCAGTGCTGACTCCAGGCCGCTCCGGAATTGACCCACTGAATCAGTAACTGTCGCTGTTCGTCGCTGAGCGTCTTTTTCGATCCGGGCGGCGGCATCTGGATGTCCGGATCAGCGGACAGGATGCGATTGACAAGTTCACTGGAGGCGGCATCCCCTGGCTTGACGATCGAATTCTCGTCACGAATCTGAAAGAGTCCTTCCTCGGTATCAAGTCGCAGGTCCGCCTCACGGGACTGTTCATCCGGTCCGTGGCAGGTAAAACAGACGTTGCTGAGGATTGGGCGAATGTCTCGTGAAAAATCGATGCTGCTCGACGCTGTTGCCCGGTCTTGAGCGTTAACCGAGGAAGTGAAGCCAAACTCTCCGATGGTAGCGGCCACCAGCAACACAATGTGAGTAAGTGGATTTCCCCGCAGCGTCTGATTCATCGACATAACTTCAGGTTTTGTGTTTCATGGGATTTCAGTCGTGGGATTATAGCTTTTTGCGGCCTGAAACAACACCGTTTTGGAAATCACAGAAGTGAGGGGGAGCCGTTTCCAGACTCCACCAGACTTCTTTTTCCTGTTCCTGCATGCCGGTCACAGCCGCGATGGCCGCTTGCTGGTCTATGCCAGGACACTCGCATAGAGTATCTCCCGAGTACCTGCCTGCCTTTGCTGATTTGCACGAACTCAGCGTTCGCGCAGCATTCGCTTCCGTCTTGCCATTTTCCCAGGGAGCCGTGATGACTGACGTCAGTGAGACCATACCGAAAGGATTTCAGCCTTCTCGGCGAAAATTTGTTTCCGCAGCTGCATCTGCAGCGTTTGGATTCACGCTGGTTCCGAGACATGTGCTGGGCGGCCCGGGATACATTGCTCCCAGCGCGCAACTTCAGGTCGCAGGGATCGGTGCCGGCGGCATGGGCGGTGGGGACATTGCGACCGTCAGCAAGCTCGGTGCCAACTTCGTGGCATTGTGCGACGTGGACGACGAAAGAGCGGCTGGCACGTTTAACGCTCATCCGAAAGCGAGGCGATACAAAGATTTTCGCGAAATGCTCGACAAAGAAGCCAACAACATCGACGCCGTGACGGTCGGAACACCTGACCATATCCATGCCGTGGCTTCGATGGCAGCGATCAAAGCCGGAAAGCACGTCTACTGCCAAAAGCCGTTGACTCACACGCTCTTTGAGTGCCGAGCGCTGACCAAAGCCGCAATGGCCGCGAAGGTCATGACATCGATGGGCAATCAAGGACATGCCAGCGAAGGCGCTCGATTGACGAATGAATGGATTCAGGCAGGTGTAATCGGAGACGTTCGCGAAGTT
>JAYUVA010000170.1:0-3883 GCA_043754375.1 Candidatus Kuenenia sp.
GGCATCATCGGGGCGCTGGAAGAGCCGATACTCACAGTTCCGCACAAACTTGTAACTGGTTTCTTCCGTCACCACATTCCCAAGATGCTGCAGCGCGCGTCGTGGGACGACCACCGATGCGGTAATGTCATCTTCTGTCTGAACTTTCTGAGCCGGTGCAAAATCCTGACGCAGCTTGTAGGTCCTCCATGTACTTTCGCCAAACAGCCCGACGCGCAAGTACGTGCCGACCAGTTTTCGATCTCCGAATTTGAGTTCATGGCCGGGATGACCATTCACAATGTCCACAGAAAAATGCCTGCGCCACTCGTCGGGATCGCCCGTGTGCATCCGCTTGATGACAAACACGATCGCGTAAATATGGTCCGGAATGTCTTCCAGCCATTGGTTGTATGCGTCCGTGTAGTCCACAGATGGTGTCAGCAGCTTGATGACGCTGCCGAGCGATCTCGTACTGTCCAGCACCTTACGCGTCGGCTTCTTCTGGTAATCGGGCTGCACACTACCGGTGGGGCTCCAGCGGTCCGCATAATCGCGATCGAAAATGACCTGAATCAGATTCAGGTCATTTTCCGCGTCAGCCACAAAGACCGGACCGTGCAGCAGATAGTCGGCAATCGACTTGCTGATTTCACTTTTGCCGCCGCCGCTCACGGTACACGGTTTGTGACAGAGGACACCTTCGAACAACGTGCCGATGAGTCGCCAGGACGGAGCCGCCGGATGCTTCTCCAGCCGCACTTTGTAGCCGGAGGGCGTAATATAGATGTACCCAGGACGCAGCGGGATACTGTGGATGTCGCCGCCGGAGTGCCACGAAATTCGCTGATCACTGACAGTAAAGCGTGCATTTTCAGAGACGTAAACCACATTCGGATGTGTGGCATCGACCGCGTAACCATCCGGCTGCACATGCATGATTGACGCATAATCCCTCGCAACGTCAGCAAATGTTCGATTGTTGTAACGCCTGCTGTCCGCCGAAAATTCTTCTCCCAGATTGAAACTGGCAAACGCCATCGCTCCACCAGCGTGTTCCTCTTCGACCTGTCCTCCAAGATTGGCAGCATAACTGAGCTGTGTCTTGACTTCCTTCTTGCAGTATCCGTAATAGTTGTCAGCAATCAGCGTGACAATCACGCCTTCTTCATCGCGACAGGTGAGCTTAAACGGGACGCCATCGTTGTACTTTTCATCGTCGGATTTCCAGCACATGCCGTCTTCACGCTGACGTTCAGTGGCTTCTTCATACGACGGCAGGCCCACATCTTTTTTGGTGACTCCAACCAGATGAGGAGCCAGAATCACACAGCCCGTATGGCCGCTCCATTGCTCAACATCAAGAGCGGCATCGTGAGCGGGCAGAAAGGGATCGCCCGCGTTCCCAAAAATTGACTCAACGAAGTCCAGATTACTGACCAGTGCCCCAGGGGCAAAGAGGCGGATTTCCATCGACTGCTGCTGACACCAGCCCGGGACTTCGGGACACAGAATTGGTCGAATGAGCAGCGAGACAAATGCACTGGCCGGATTGGCATCGTGATGCGTAAACGGCAATTGCAAAAGGCTGTCCGGTGGATGCATCGCGTGCCGGAAAAGCGCAGCGAATGTGGCTTTCGGAACGACTTTCTTGTCGCGCGGAATTGACAGACCGCCTTCGGTGATGTGGAATGTTCCCTCCGTTGTGCGGCGGTCATTTGCGGGATTATGCAACACACCGTTGCGTACACGATACGAGGCTCCGAATTCGTTCTGATATTCGTCGCCGCCGTGCGGCAGTGATAATTCACGAGCGATTCCGTGACGGTCAAGAATCACCGTCAGGTCCGGCAGCCGCAACGCACTGCAGCCCTTGACGCGATCGAAGTATCGCCGCAGAAACGCTTCGATGCGCGCGTCAGAAGGGCAGTGGATCGAATCAAGTCGCTTAAGTCGATGATGGTACGTGTTCAACAGCCGTGGCGCACCGAGGCGGTCGTGGTCCTCGAAGCACTTCGGAATTGGCAACCCGTTCGCAATCAATTTGAGGACGATGTAGCGGGTAATGCTTTCGCGCGATTCCGTTTTCTGCGCACCGGACTGATGAGCCACAAACCCGATAGATTCTTCCAGATCGCGCCAGGACATTGCGTCAAACTCCGCCTTCAGGACCAATATTCGGCAAACCCTGCCATCAGTTTGCAGCACCGCAGGAATTTCAACAGATCCTGGCATCAGCTGTGAATCGGCTGAGACCGTATTTTCTCAGGTGCAGGGTGATTTCCGTCTGTCGGGAACGTACACATCAGGACGCCTGTTCAACGAAAACGCCGCGCCGTATACTCGGTTGGGCCTGGCATAATATTGCGGGCTCGTTTTCCCTTTATTTTGTGCAGCGGAACAGTATTCAGATGTCGGAACAACCAAAACTCAGCAAAGTTGAAGTGCTGAAGGAAGCGTCTCACCAGTTGCGTGGCACACTGGGCGAAGAAATCCTGAACGACAAGCCGGAGTTTTCCGACGACGCAAATATCTTGTTGAAACATCACGGTTCGTATCTGCAGGATGATCGCGATACGCGGAAGGCAAAGGGTGTCGATGGCAAACTGCTCGGCAAACACTATTCATGCATGGTGAGGACTCGTATCCCCGGTGGGCGAGTCACGGCAACTCAATTCCTTGCCGAACTGGAACTCTGCGAAAAACTGGCCAACGGAACATTGCGAATCACCAGCCGTCAGGGATTCCAGTTGCATGGTGTGCTGAAGGGCGATCTGCGAGAAGCGATTCGCGCCATTAACGAAATAAAACTCACGACGCTGGCGGCATGTGGAGACGTCAATCGTAACGTGATGGCCTGTCCGGCACCGTTCAAGACAAAAGTCCACGAACAGATGCAGGCTTTGTCACAGGAGTTGGCAGAACACTTTAAGCCACGTACGAGAGCGTACTATGACCTGTGGCTGAAAGATGAAAATGGCGACGAAGTCGATACGACCGAATTCAAACCTGTCGATGAGCCGATCTATGGCGCGCGCTACTTACCGCGCAAATTCAAGATGGGGATCGCTCTGCCGGAAGACAACTGCATCGACCTGTACACGCACGATCTCGGCCTGATGGCGATCGTCGAAAACGGATCGATCGTGGGCTACAACGTGCTCGCCGGTGGCGGTATGGGGCGCACGCCAAGCGCCGAAAAAACGTTCCCTGCATTGGCACATCGGATTGCGTACGCAGCGGCAGATCAGGTCGTTGCGGTCAGCGAAGCGGTGGTGAAGGTGCAGCGGGACTTCGGCAATCGCGAAGACCGGAAGATTGCGAGGTTGAAGTATCTGATTGCCGATTGGGGTGTTCCAAAATTCAAGGCGATGATCGAACAGTATTACGGTAAAGGCCTGGCTGATCCACATCCGGCTGAAGTCACCGGCGTCGATGATCACATCGGCTGGCATGAGCAGGGTGACGGAAAGCTGTTCCTGGGCATCAATATCGAAAACGGTCGCATCAAGGACGAAGGCGGTTTGCGGATCAAGACGGGTCTGCGAGTCCTCCTCCGGCGATTCGGGATGGATACGCGGCTTACGGCGTTACAAAGCGTCATCCTGTGCAACATTGACCCGAATGATAAGGCCGAGATCAACCGCATCATGGCTGAACACGGCATGAAGAGTGCCGAAGAATTGTCGCTGTTGCGACGTTACGCCATTGCCTGCCCGGCCTTTCCAACCTGTGGACTGTCGATCACCGAAGCCGAACGAGCGTTGCCGGGGATCATTGATGATCTGGATGTCGCGATCGCGAGACTGGGCATGCAATCCGACAAGATCGCGGTTCATATGACCGGCTGTCCGAATGGTTGTGCCCGCCCGTATACCCCGGATATTGGACTCGTCGGCAAGGC
>JAYUVA010000171.1:0-3366 GCA_043754375.1 Candidatus Kuenenia sp.
AACCGAAACTCATACTAACCCGAAGCGCCAGCGAGGATTTCGGCCTTTTTCGCCTCGCTGGCGCTTCGGGTTGGTATTAAATCAACACCCCGCTAGCGCACTGCGGCTGATACAAGTTGCGATCAAATCGCGGGCCGATGCGCTGCCCCGCAATACCCTGGTCCCACTCTACTTTGGCACATTCTTTTTCGCGGCACGAGCGATCCAGGTCTCCGGAGCTTCTTCGAACGCTGCTTTGCAGCCGGTGCAGCACACCCAGTACGATCGGCCTTTCCAGGTGACTTCCGTGGTGCCAAGTCCTTCGGAAATGATGCAGGTTTTTTCCGCGTACCCGGTATCGCTGACCGCAAACGAAGTCCCTTCGCGTTGTGTGGAAACGGTATCAAAACGCGTGAAATCGGCTTTACCTCGCCGTTTGCCGACTTCCAGCAGATACCGATTGTTTTCCTGCTGAGCAAACGCAAGCTGCCAGAGCTCACCGCTTTCGCCGTTTTCGATCTGATTGAATTCGAGGCGAAAGACTCTGTGCAGTTTGTCGTCACTGCCGACAATTTCGTGGACAGGTTCTGTGAAGTCACCCGTGAACTGTCGTGCCGTACCGCCAGGATCTGAGGCTGTCATGGCAAACTTGTTCTGCTCCGAATCCCATGTCAGACGGCCAGTTTTTACGTAGGGACTCTTGTCAGATTGAATCGTCAACGCCGGTTGTGCAGGATTAGTACGAAGATCCCAGACCCATTCGTGAATGTCCACTGCCTTGAAGTTTTCGTATTCCCGCCGCGTGGTGCCGCGCCATTGCCCAAGCAAAATCTGCAACGGCTGCAGTCGCGTAATGACGGTCCGAATCTGCTGCTCCGGGTCCGGTTTCGACCCAGCGGTTGTTGCATCGACAGTTGCTCCTCCGATGGCACTCAGCGCGAGGGGCTTGAAGTCGAATGTTTTTTCCGGGTTCGCAGCAGCTTTCTCATTTTGCTGCGAAGTTGTTGCCGATTCCGCAGCGACAGGTTCGGCAGCGGCGGATATCGACGGCGTGGCGGAATCCGTCCGGGGTGTGGAGGAACGTGTATCACCACCGCAGCCAGCAGCCGCCAGCATCAGCCCCAGTGCGACCGAATATCGGATGCCGGATCTTCCCTGTTCTGATGGTTCAATGCGCGCGTTGTACATCAATTTGCTCCAGATCGAATCAGACACCGGAAGTTGCATCCACTTCAAGACCCGCTTCCTTCCAGCCACGAAATCCACCGTCCATTGAGATTACATTGGTATAGCCCATCTGCTGCAGATTCAATGCCGCCAGGGCCGACCGATATCCGCCGCCGCAGTACAGCACAATTGGCGCTGCCGTGTCGGGAATCTTTGCTTCAATGTCGCGTTCAATCACTCCCTTGCCGATATGAACGGCCCCAGGAATCCTCGCGGCATTGAATTCGCTTTCCTCCCGCACATCGACAAGGACAAATTGATCCCCGTGCTTTTGCCGAACGACAACGTCGGCAATCGTACATTCTGTAATCTGCGGCCGAATGGCATCCACAATCCGTTCGAACCGCACCCCATGTTTCATGGCCATGTTGGTTTCCATCTCCAGTCTGAGTTCACTTGGGATTCCGTACCACTAAGGTTCAGAATCTGTGCCGTACGCGAGGAATTGTAGCTTTGTTGCCTAAGTCGCACCAACATTGATTCCGGTACATCGACAAATGAAGTGTTCTGAACAGAAGGTAGCGGAAGGCGCTGGCTTCGTCAGACGTTCTCAGGCGTTGGCAGTACAATGGGGGGATTGGCTTGAGTCTACCACCGAAACCAGCATAGAATCCGGTGAGGCTGTACTGTTAGCAGCAGGCAGAGAGCAACTTGAGTTCTCCGTCAGTCGTGTTTTGATGTGTGCCACTGGCTCCGCCAGTGCTTCCCGCAGATGGGGGAGAACTGGCAAAGCCAGTGCCGCGCAACCCATCAATGAATGCGTGGCGGAGCGCCGGGATGGTCCTGGTCAGAATTGACGCAGTATGTCAGCAATGCATCAACAGGAGTCATGCCGTGAGATTTCGATCACGAGGAAAAACCGGTGGAGAGTCGCTCGCACGCAATCAACGTCGCCTGACCTTTGTTGTCGTTGGCATCGGGCTGGTCGTGTTGTTGCTGTCGGTCACTGGCAAGTCCAGCTTCCTCGCCGACTTGTCTTTGAACTCTCCCGCTACCGTGCCGCAGCCACCGGCGATCAGTGAAAGTCTGCTGGCAACGAACACGCTGCGCTCTGATGAATTCCGCGTCGTGCCGACAGAAGCGAATGAAATTGCAGGCAAGTATTCGTCGCTGCTGGATCGCGAAGGCATTGCAGAAATGGAATCCGGGGTGCAGACGGATGTCACTGGGGTTGCCATGGTTCCCCACGTGTTAACTCGCACGATTCGCGACGATGTGCTGGGCGTTTTATCATCCGAGATGCCGGCGTGGTTTGGCACTCTCCGAATGTCACAGAAGCTGAAGAAGAGTGATTCGCAGACGTTGCCCGAAGCCCAGTTTACGCTGTTTATGGATTCTCCGCAGTCCTGTCGTGGCCGTGCTTTCACCCTGCGAGGTCGATTGCGTCGTCTAACACCGTTTGCGATTGATCAGTCGTCTGAGTCGTTCGGGCTTAAGTCGGCTTACGATGCATGGATTTCAACACGCGATTCAGGCAACCAGGTCGTTCATGTCGTCGCAGTTTCAGCCGATGCTGGTCTTCCGAATCCGGAATCAGGCGGTGTCGTAGCGCCGGATGTCGAAATGACAGGATATTTTTTCAAGCGCGAAGGATATGCGGCGAATGGAAAATCTGGTGAAGGTGAACTTGGGCTTACCGCGTTGTTTCTTGCCGGTCGCATTCATTATCTGCCACCTCAGAAATCTGTCTCCCGAGCATCGGAAATGAATCCGTGGATGACATGGATCGGGATTGGAGTCTGTTGCGGGGTGATGCTTTTGGTATGGCAGTTTCAGATTGCCGACAGCCGATTCCGAGAGACTCGAACCCATCAACTGACGACGCTGCCGGTGCGAGCCACGTTTGATGACATCGAAGTCCGGACCGTCCACGAAGCCTTGCAGGAAATGCAGGACTACGCCCGATCCTCTTCACCTGACACCGGTCTGTTAACGTAGGCGACGTCGCTCCGCCGACTCGCATTCCTGTCAACTCACGTTCCGAACACGACACATCTGGCCGAACGGATCCAGTACTCGTGCCGCCAGACTGGCGCAAATTGAACTCGGAGAATTCATAAAGCCTTTTTACCACAGAGGACACGGAAGAACACAGAGGAAAGAGAAGAGCAGTGGGTCACGTCGAATTGAAATCTATACAACCGTCCCCAATGCGATTCC
>JAYUVA010000172.1:0-4234 GCA_043754375.1 Candidatus Kuenenia sp.
GTTGGATGCGGCATTGCCAAAGCAGACGCGGATTCGAGCATGGGAATCGACGCCGGATCCGGCAACGCGGCCGAATCGTGAGGATCTGCCACCGTATCCGGATCGGATTCATCGTCGCTGGGACCGCTTTGTGCGGCTGATGGGGCACGAAGGCGTCCTGCGCCTGCTGAGTTCGCATGTGACGATCTTTGGATTGGGCGGTGTTGGCAGCTTCGTCGCTGAGGCACTGGCACGATCGGCCGTAGGGCGCATGACGCTGGTCGATTTTGACGATGTCTGCCTGACCAACGTCAACCGTCAGTTGCAGGCATTCCCCGGAACCGTGGGTCAGTCGAAAGCGGCGCTGCTGGCGGAGCGTGTCCGCGCGATTCATCCGGAAGCCTGGGTTGATCCCGTGCAGTCATTTTATGACGCATCCACTTCCGCCGCGTTACTGACACCGCGTCCGGATTTTGTCGTCGATGCCATCGACAACGTCACTTCGAAGGTACTGCTGCTGGAAACGTGCCTGTCGCAGGGCATCCCTGTGATCAGCATCACGGGTGCCGGTGCTCGACTTGATCCGACTCAAATTCGCGTTGATGATCTGAGTCGCACAAAAGTCGATCCGCTGGCCCGCGTGCTGCGTAAAGAACTGGTTCGGCGAGGCTACGGGAATGATGGAGAAATGGGTCTGCCAGTCGTGTATTCCGAAGAAGAAGTGCGCGCACCGGAAGTTCCGGAATGGGATCTCGACAAAGGATTTCAGTGCATCTGCCCGCATCGTGAAGATTCGCCGCATGCCTGCGAAAAACGGCGAGTCATCTATGGCACCGCCACGTTTATGACAGCCGCCTTTGCGATGGCCGCCTCGTCGGTGGTTGTGCGAAGGTTGTGTCAGCTGCCAGCGGCGACAGGTTGATCGCTGAAAGAAACGGAAAAGCACGAATCAAACGTTCCTGCCTCAACTTACTTGCGATAATTCTCCATGAACCATGCTGCTCGGATCAGGTTTTTACTGCTGTGGGTCGCTCTTGGCGCACCGTCATTTGCTGCCGATGGTGTTGTCGTACCTGCGTATCAGCGATTTCGAGCTGATCATCTGAATTCGGTGGACGCCGGGCGACTCTTGATTTCGGAACTGAATTGTCAGTCGTGTCACGGCACGTTCGCTGGTGAAGTACTGCCGCCTCGGCAGGCGCCGATTTTGACGAAGGTCGGGGAACGCACGAGCGCGGAGTATCTGCAGAAGTTTATCCATGATCCACAGGGACTCAAACCGGGAACTGCGATGCCAGGCATCCCGAAGGTGAAGTCTGATGCCGCGACCGCAGAAGCCATCGCCGCTTTTCTGACGCAGGGAACTTCATGGCGTCCGGCGGGTGTCAGCATCGGAGCCGTGCGACGTGGTGAGGCACTATTTCATACGGTCGGCTGTGCCGCGTGCCATGGTGACCAGCGAGATGTTGCCGCGATCGCAGCGATTCGCAAGGGTTCTGCCCCGCCCCCGGAACATCAGGACGAGGAGGAAGACTCCCCTGCGAAGAAAGTGGCGTCTGATGCCACTTCTGCCCCGCCCGACTTCGCGATGCCGCTCGGCAAGCTGGACGACAAGTACACGCTTTCCAGCCTGATCACTTTCCTGCAGGATCCACACGCCGTGCGTCCGTCCGGAAGAATGCCCGCCCTGAATCTGAAACCCGAAGAAGCAAGAGACATCGCCAGCTATCTGCTGAAAAACGTCAAGGTGAAGGCCAACATTCATTTTGACCACTACGAAGGCGACTGGGAAAGTGTACCGGATTTTTCACAACTGACTCCGACAGACTCGGGCGAGACGACGGATTTTTCTGTCAGTGCCTCACCCAAAACTGAATCCTTCGGGCTTCGATTCACGGGCTTTTTACAGATTCCGATGGACGAAGACTTTCGATTCTTCTTAAGCTCTGACGACGGTGCGAAGTTGCTGATCGATGGTACGGTTGTGGTGGACAATGATGGTGTGCATCCGGCGGGATTCAGAGACGGCGTCGCGACGCTTAAGGCGGGACCTCACGAGGTGGTGGTCGAATACTTCGAAGCACACGGAGAAGAAGAGCTGGCGGTTGAAATCGAAGGCCCAAACATGCCTCGTCAGCCCATGGCTGGATTTGTCACGCTCACGCAGGAAGCCGTCTCAGCGGCGGAAGTAGTTACTGCCGTTGCGTCAGCTGAGTTGATCGAAAAAGGCCGACAGGCGTTTGCCATCCAGGGTTGTGCCGCCTGCCATCAGTTTGGCGATGGCGAACAGCGAGTTGCCTGGACCGGTAAGGCACCGCAATTCGCCGACCTGAAAACCAGCGGCGGCTGTCTGGCAGAACAGCCTGCGGCGAACGTTCCGAACTTTGCCATGAGCGCTCCTCAACGCGACGACATTACCGCTGCGATCCTTGCAACACGCGGCCCGAATGCCACGTTATTCGTCGCATCGGCAAAGAGCGAGATCAACCAGATCATGCTCACCATGAACTGCTATGCCTGCCATGCCCGCGGCAGCATTGGCGGTGTGTCCGAACCGATGACTCATGTTTTTGTCGGCAGCATTCCGGAGATGGGTGATGAAGGCCGCGTGCCGCCTCGTCTGGATGGTGCCGGAGACAAACTCAACGAAGCCTGGCTCAAAACAATTCTCAATGAAGGTGCGAAAGATCGACCCTACATGAAGACCCGAATGCCGAAGTTCGGAAACGCGGCAGCCGATGCTCTGGTACCGCGACTGATCGCCAGTGACCTGCAGGAATCTGTTGCTCCTGTTGTGATGCCGGAAGCCGATCACCGCGTCAAAGCCGATGCACGGTTGATGGTTGGCGACCAGGCATTGTCGTGTATCAAATGTCATACCTTTGAGCAGTATGCGGCAACCGGAATTCAATCGCTCGACATGACCACCATGACGCGGCGACTGCGGCGAGACTGGTTTCACCGTTATATGGTCGATCCGCAGCAGTACCGTCCGGGAACCCGAATGCCGGCCGCGTGGCCAAACGGGCGGTCCGTGGTGCCCGACATTCTGGGCGGCGATGCAAGCGTGCAGGTTGAAGCGATCTGGCAGTATCTGCTCGATGGCAATCGGGCAAAGATTCCGTCCGGGTTAATGCGGGAAGCCATTGAACTGATCCCTGCCGACCGACCGATCATCTATCGGAATTTTCTGGAAGGACTGTCGCCGCGTGGGATCGCCGTGGGATTTCCGGAGAAAGCTCATTTTGCCTGGGATGCCGAACACATGACTCCGCGTTTGATCTGGCACGCCGCATTCATTGATGCGTCAAAGCACTGGGTGGATCGCGGACCAGGGAATCAGACTCCGCTGGGAGACCATGTCATGACACTCCCTGCAGGTCCACCGATCGCCACGCTGGTGTCGCTTGATGAACCATGGCCGGACAAGTCGCCTCGCGAAAACGGATTCCGTTTCAAGGGTTACACGCTGGATGCTGGTGGCGTGCCAGCCTTCAGGTATCAGTGGAATGACGTCAGCATTGCGGATTCCCTGCAGCCGTTTATGGCAAGTCCTGACAACGGTCTTCAGCGGACAGTGATGGTCAAGTCGTCTGAACGCATGGAGAATATTTATTTGCGAATCGCCGCTGGTCCGAAGATCGAAGCTGTCGATGGCGCGTTTGTGACAAACGGAATACAGCTGAAGTTTGACGAATGCGAACCGGTAATTCGGACGATCGATAGCCATCAGGAATTGCTGGTCTCGGTGCAACTCAACGCCGACGGCCAGGCCACAGTGCGGTACACGATTATCTGGTGATGTGACCTTAAGTAGGGTGCGTGCAGCGGAGCGAAACGCACCGCAGGGAAAAACCTGGAGCGGGCTTCGACCGCAACCGAAACTAGTAAGCAGATTTCGCTGAAATCTGCTGAGCCGACTTCGGCGAAGTCGGCCTACATTGAGTCGGCCTCAAAATGATGCGTTGCCAAAAATCTTCTCAGGAATACTCAACTCTCAACATTGGCCGAGCCGGGACCGAGTTCAACCTGGCGGGGGTTATCGCAACGGCGACTTCTGAATTGACGTGTGAAAGTCGAGATTACTTTCCGGTCAAAACCGCAACTGCAGCTTTTGCGCTTCCCGCAGAACCCTTGAACGCACAAACACAGTGTCCAGAACATTTTCATCAGCGCTCACAATGTGGACTTCGAATCTTGCCTGACCATTATGCACAGGCAGGAAGCCACGCAAGTTACCCGGGATCAGTTTCTG
>JAYUVA010000173.1:0-5129 GCA_043754375.1 Candidatus Kuenenia sp.
CCAAACAGTCTGCCAGATTCCGGAGACCTGCGTGTACCAGATACCGTGCGGATTCAACACCTGTTTGCCTCGAAGCTGAAAACCCTCCGTTTCATCTTCAACCCTCACGACAAGCTCGTTTCTTCCGTTCTTCAAGGCCGCAGTGGCATCGACAGAAAATGGATTGTTGCCACCCTGATGCTCGCCGACTTTCTGTCCATTGACGAATACCGCACAACGATAATCGACCGCTTCAAAGTTTAACAGCGTTCTGCGATCCGCTTTGGGCGCTGCAGTAACCGTGCGGTGGTACCAGAGCGCTTCACCGATATCCAGCATGCGCTGGACGCCGCCCAGTTTCGATTCCAGACAAAACGGAACAAGGATCTTTCCGGTCCACTGATGGGGTATCTGCTGAACTTCGGCCGACGTGATCGCGTAATCCCAGTGACCATTCAGATTGGTCCAATTGTCTCGCGTCATTTGCGGACGAGGATACTCGGTCCATGCATTTTCGGCGGTGACTTCTTCTCCCCAGGTAGTGATGAGTGGCGACTTGAATGGTTCCAGATTGCGTTTCGGTCGCGGTAGTTTTGGGATTTTGTCGGCATCGACAACATGCACGTCGATGAATTGCCCGCCGGCATCCTGATGACAATGCACGGCCATCAGGTTGCCGCCCACCTTCAACGCCGCCGCACCAGCAGCCTCGATCGGCAAAACTTCGTATTCCGAAGTCCAGCGTTGAAAGGATGCCACTTCCTTGCCGTTGATAAATACCTGAGCCTCATCATCATGATGAATCAACAGCGCGGGTGTGACTGGCACGGTCTTCAGTTCAAACGTTTTTCGGATCCAGATATCCTGGCTTTTCCATTCCGTCCCGATTCTCGCACCGGGTGTGTTCTGTGTTCCGAATCCACCCGCTGCTTCGGTCCATGCCGAATCATCAAATTCCGCCGTCTGCCAGCTAACTTCCGGAGTTTTCAGCGTGTACCGCCATGTATCAACGATGGCATCCTGAGCCAGCAAAGAACCTGTGGATGTTGCCAGGATGAGGAACCCGAAGAGAGAGCATAATTTCATGGCAGTCAATCAAATGCTGAACGCTTCAGCAAAAAAACGGAGAAGCAGTCAGACAGCGATCGCACGAATTGGCGTACTCACATACTGACGAGACTCGAACGTGAATTCATCCTGACATCGATTGCCCGCTGTCGCGATTTTGTACCAGTTCCCAAACATCCCTTGCTGTTTCCGGATCCCAATTTGCACCAAATTGACCGACACGCGCTGCAGGTACTCGACACTGTCGGCGAATGTTGAACCCAAAAAGCCACAAACCCAAGTGGCTTAGATCCTTTCTTTTCAACAACCGCGCAATTTGCGCGCATCTTTTCGACCGTAGTTCTTTCGGATTTGCGGATTTGCGGCTTCGCCGCGCTAGGCTTTAAGCAAATGGAGGATCACGGATTTGAGCCGATGACCTCCAGCATGCCATGCATCACCCGGAATCCGCAAAACAGCGGAAATTTCAGATGTAAAACAACTTGCATCATTCTACGAATTGCACAGATGCCGTCAAGATGCCACTTGCCGATAAAGCCCATGCGATAACCGGCCGCCGCGAGTATCTCGGCAATCGTCACCTGCTCCTCGCGCAGCCGCAGATCGCTGGCGACCATTCCGTTGACGTGCGGGTAAGTTCCAGTCATCAAGATCGCCCGCGCTGGACAACAGACCGGCACATTGGCATAAGTCCAATGAAATCGAATTCCTTCGGCGGCCAATCGATCGATGTTCGGCGTCTTGACCTCCGCATTGCCATCGTAACCCATCGCACTGGCACGCATCTGGTCCGGCAGGATCAGCAGAATGTTCGGCCGCTGAGCGGCGAACAATTGGTTGGCAAGCGAATGAAGGCAAGCGAATAAAAGAGCAAAAGTGGTAAGCATCGGTTTCATTCGTTTGCCCGCATTCGCTTGCTATCGTTAGCATTTGTCCACGGCGTCGCGCCGCCGCGCTGGATGTTGGCGCGGAGATCGTAGAGTTCGCGTGCGATGGTCTCGCCGGACTTCATCTTCGGCGTGGCGATGAGGAGCGGGACGCGCGCGTCGAGTCTGAAATTCGAGATCTTGGCCCAGAGCGTGTGCTCACCGAGATGGAAACCGTGATCCGAACAGAAGACGATCACGGTGCTGTCGGTGAGTTGTTGCCGATCGAGTTCATCGAGCACCTTGCCAATCTGCGCGTCCATGAAGGTGATGTTGGCGAGGTAACCATGGCGGATTTCGCGAATGGCCTCGGGAGTGAGCGGACGCTGTGCGTCACCGCGAATTTCGCGCCCGTTGTGTCAGGCGACGCGCGGGGCGTCCGTTGGCCAGTCCGGATTCTTCGGCATCGCCACGTCCGCGCGACGATACATGTCCCAGTAACGTTTCGGCGCGTTGAATGGCGCATGCGGTTTCCAGAATCCCACCGCGAGGAAGAACGGCTGCTGCTTTGACTTGAGTTGTCCGGAGTGAAGAGGTCTTTCCTGATCGTGCCGTCGGCGTTCGTGAAGTCCGGCCACAGGTCGAGCACCTTCACCTTAGGATCGCTGTCGAGCTTCAGCGGATCGAGAGCGGCGATGGCCTTCGGCTGAAGCCCTTCGACGCCTCCGTGATCAAGACGCCAGAGCACGTTCTGCGCCTTGTCGCCGACGAGCAAGACATCGGCCGGCCCCTGATTGGCCTGCACGGTATTCACATGCGCCTCGTGGAGCTTCAGCCGTGAATCTCCGCCGAAGTGTCCTGCGCTCGGCCCCTGAGGCAAAGACTGCCGCCACGCCCGGATCGCTAAATCTATGAAACAACTCAGACCACCGAATTCCCCCACAAATCTCGCTCCGCAAGGGGGGGCGGAAAACAAGGTTAAACGAATGTGCCATGTTCAACCGCGTACCGTATCAGCTGGCAACATTTTTTGTATGAGGCTCACGACGTCGCTTTTCCATCCTGCGTCTTCAGCAATTCACTGGCCCAGGCTGTTTCGGATTCGTCGAGCGTCGGGACAATCGGGTGTGTGTAGTTGATCGCGTAGTCGTACCCCGCGCGGTCGTAAACGGTGTTGAATACTGCTTGCAGATCCAGCGGGACTTCACGATCATCGGTGGCCAGCGGGATCGGGATCGTCGGCAGAGGATGGTTCAGCGGCCAGGCATAGACATCCACTTTTCGCCTGCGTTTTGCGCGGCATACGAACGCGAAGAAGTCTCCCGCTGGTAACGGTTCGACCGTCGGCAAACGCAGGCCGCCGCGCAGCAGATCGATCTCGACCAGATTCGTTTTGCTCCGCAGAATCTCCTCGCGTTTCGCCAGATACTCCTCACGACCCTCGGCGTTCGCACGCTTATTCGACGGCGAAAGCAGTTCAATGATCGTGATCACTTCTGAAGATTCGAGATGGCGGATGACAAGGTACGTCTCTTCGATATCCACGGGTCCTGGCAGTGTGCGTTCGACCGGTTCAAGTATCGCTGAGGACGAACGTGTCGATGTCCGGCTGCCAGGCATCCCCAGCGGGTCGCGGATAATGGTCAGGTCGGGGCGAATCAGTCGTGGATCATCATACGGATGCTCGATGTAAATCCGCTTTTCCGCTCGAACCGCATAATCCGGACGCAACCCAGGGACAAGCGAAGACTGAATCGCAGTGATCAGGTTAATGTGAAAATCTTCCCATTCATATCCTTCAATGAACGGGTCCATTCCAGGGAAGACGGATGGCATTGTGTCAGTTCCTTCGCAGTTTTGACCAGAACGCTGAGATTGTAACGATCAAAACGCCATTCATCGAACAGGAAATTCCTGGTGCGTGGATTTTTTCTGGACAACGAACCGGAAGACCTGTTCAGGCTGACCCGCGTTTGTTGATTCTTAATGAAGTAATGCAACGTCGCCTGGATGACTGCAGTCGGGGGTGGTATCATCTCGAACATGACAAATGCACCTTCACTCCGCCTGCCGATCCTGAACCTTGCGAATGCCGATTCAGACCCACTGGCCGTTCTGGCGGGACGAGAACCGACAGCCTGCCCGCGAAAACCGCTGCCGATGACGATGGCAGAAGCTCTCGAACGGGGCTGGGATGAACTCGACGTCGTCTTTGTGACGGGCGATGCCTACATAGACCATCCCAGTTTTGCCAGCGCCATCCTTGGGCGTGTCCTGGAGGCGGGTGGATTTCGTGTCGGCATCGTCAGCCAGCCCGACTGGCGGTCCTGCGACGCTTGGCGGACGTTTGGCAAGCCGCGACTATTCTTCGCGATCAGCGCGGGGAATATGGACTCGATGATCAATCACTATACCGCCAATCGGAAGGTCCGCAATGACGATGCGTACTCTCCTGGTGGCCGGATCGGACTGAGACCCGATCGCGCAACGCTGGGATACTGCCAGCGGGCTCGTGAAGCGTATCCTGGTGTTCCCGTCATTGCCGGAGGAGTTGAAGCTTCGCTGAGGCGTTTAGCGCATTACGACTACTGGAGTGATAAAGTTCGCCGCTCCATTCTGCTGGATGCCAAGGCTGACCTTGTCGGGTTCGGGATGGGGGAAGATACAATTCTGGAAATCTCCAGACGGCTGGCTGCCGGTGAGACCGTGCGTGACCTTCGCGATATGCGAGGTATGGCGTATGTCCTGGGGGCGAGGGAATCGGAAGAACGGTTTAGAGATCCGTCCAAAGAGCCGACGTTTCTGCGTTTGCCGAGTTTCGAAACCGTCGCATCGGACAAACCTGCTTTTGCAGAAGCGACAAAGATCATCCATAACGAAACGAATCCATACAACGCCAAAGGGCTCGTGCAGTTCCATGATCGACAGGCCGTGGTCTGCAATCCTCCGCGGTTTCCGATTTCGCGGGCAGCCATGGACTCGATCTACGGCTTTCCCTACACGAGAAAACCGCATCCGTCGTATGTGGAAAAAATCCCTGCGTTTGAGATGATTAAGGATTCAGTGACGATCATGCGCGGCTGTTTCGGTGGCTGCACGTTTTGTTCGATCACCACGCATCAGGGAAGAATCATTCAGTCTCGCAGTCATGACTCTGTGATCGGCGAGATTGAAGAGATGACTCGTGACCCGCAGTTCAAAGGTGTCATCAGCGAC
>JAYUVA010000174.1:0-2542 GCA_043754375.1 Candidatus Kuenenia sp.
CACCTCGTGGGGGCGCTGGTCGCGGCGTGGCCGCGAAGTCCTGCTCGGCAAGCAGGACCTACCAAAATCGGCGACTGCCGCCCCTGAATCAGTTCCGGGCGAGTAGGCTAAACATTCGGCCTGTCGTCAAGTATAAGACGGCGACCGCTGTTTCTTGAGCGGTCCTGAATTTTCCAACGCACAAAACCTGGACTCGCAGGTGTTCCCGGAGGCTCGATATGAATCGTATTGTCCTGACTGCCCGGCTGGTGATAGCCGGAGTTTTCGTTGTGTCTCAGCCGCTGTCTGCCCAGGAAAAAAATCTCGTGTATCCGAAGACGAAAACAGTTGAGCAGTTTGATGACTTTCACGGCACCAAAGTCGAAGATCCGTATCGTTGGCTGGAAGATGATGTTCGCACGTCGAAGGATGTCGCGGACTGGGTAGCAGCTCAGAATACGCTCACATTCGACTTTCTGAATTCGATCCCGCAACGGGCAACGATTCAGAAACGTATGACGGAACTCTGGAACTACGAAAAGATCGGAGCACCGTTTAAACGCGGTGGTCGCTACTTCTTCTCGCGGAACGATGGTCTGCAAAACCAGAATGTGATGTTCAGGCAGGACACGCTGGACAGCGAAGCGAAGGTACTGCTCGATCCAAATTCCTGGTCCAAAGACGGTACCGTGGCTCTGTCCGGAACAGCGTTCAGCGACGATGGCCGTTACGTCGCCTACGGAATTCAGGACGCCGGTTCCGACTGGAACACCTGGAAAATCATGGAGATCGAGACTGGTAAGGTGCTCGATGACGAATTGAAATGGGTGAAGTTCAGTGGAGCAGAATGGACTCCGGACAGCCGTGGCTTCTTTTACGCCCGCTATCCGCAGCCAGAAGAAGGTGCTGCATTTCAGTCGCTCAATGCGAATATGAAAGTGTATTACCATCGAGTCGGTTCACAGCAATCGACCGATGTCCTGGTCTACGAACGGCCCGATCATCCGGATTGGGGGTTTCAGCTGAGCGTCTCTGAAGACGGCCACTATCTGATCATTACCGTCTGGGTCGGCACCGACGATCGATATCGCATCGTGGTCAAAGATCTGAATGAACCCTATGGACTGCCTTACGAGCTGATCGACAACTTCGACCATGAATATTCATTCATCGACAACGATGATCACGTCCTGTACTTCAAGACAAACGTCGATGCACCGCTGCGACGCATCATCGCGATCGATCTGAAGAAACCAGCTCGCGAAAACTGGAAGGAGATCATCCCGCAAACTGACAACGCACTCGCGAATGCAGGAATCGTCGGCAACATGTTTGTGTGCGATTACCTCAAGGACGCGAAGACGCAGGTGCGACTGCACGCCATGGACGGTTCGTTCGTGCGGGAAGTGGAATTCCCCGGCATCGGCACTGCCGCAGGCTTTGACGGTCGTCGCAAGGACACGGAGACGTTCTATTCTTTCAGCGGTTTCGCTCTGCCGCCGACGACGTTTCGGTACAACATGATTACCGGGGCCAGCGAGCTGTTTCGCAAGGCAGACGTGAAGTTCAATCCGGACGACTACGAGACATCTCAGGTTTTCTACGACAGCAAAGACGGCACGAAGGTGCCGATGTTCCTGTGTCACAAAAAAGGTCTGAAGCTGGATGGATCGAATCCGACGTTATTGTACGGTTACGGTGGCTTCAATATCTCAATCACGCCCAGCTTCAGTGTGAGTCGACTCACATGGATGGAAATGGGTGGTGTGCTGGCCGTGGCGAATCTGCGAGGTGGCGGCGAGTACGGTGAGCCGTGGCATAAAGCCGGCACAAAGCAGAACAAGCAGAATGTGTTCGATGACTTCATCACGGCCGCCGAATGGCTGATTGCGAACAAATACACGTCGTCGAAGAAACTGGCCATTCAGGGCGGCAGCAACGGTGGTCTGTTGGTCGGAGCCTGCATGACGCAACGCCCCGACCTTTACGGTGCGTGCCTGCCCGCCGTCGGCGTCATGGACATGTTGCGGTTTCACAAATTCACCGCCGGACGATTCTGGACCGATGACTACGGTAGTGCCGACAACGCTGAAGAGTTTTCCGCGTTGTGGAAGTATTCGCCCTATCACAATCTGAAAGGCGGCACTCAGTACCCCGCGACATTGATCACCACCGCAGACACCGATGACCGCGTCGTCCCTGGTCACAGCTTCAAGTTTGCATCACAACTTCAGGCCAGCCAATCGGGAACTGCACCAACTTTGATCCGCATCGAAACCCGCGCTGGTCACGGTGCCGGAAAACCGACCGCTAAGATCATCGAAGAAGCGTCTGATCAATGGGCGTTTCTGGTGAAGACACTGGGGATGGACCTTAAGTAATGCAGCCATCACGCTCCGCCGTGATGAGCTTTTTTGAATGAACACGGCGAACCAATTGCCGGTGAATTCCCTCACATCGGTCAACATAAGCACCTCGGCAGAAGTAGTTTGGCATAATATCGTTTAACCGCGTGGGCAACGCCCCGCGATTGGCAGCGAAGCGCGGCCCGATGGGCACGCGG
>JAYUVA010000175.1:0-3220 GCA_043754375.1 Candidatus Kuenenia sp.
CGTTAGCGGAACACACCAGTTTCTCGCGTTTTTCCCAAATGGTGCGTTACGCGTCGCTTCACGCACCCTACGAAAGAACCGACAACCGCTAACGCCACAGAACGTGGATCCGCCCGAGGGGCGGCTGCGACTGCGGCTCGCCGGCCCAAGTGACCAGTACGTGAGAATCCGACAGTCGAGGCAACCAGCCAACGTTCAAAAACAGGCTGCGAGGATAATCTCCCACCCGCAGCTTCAGAGCTGCCACGGCACCGTGCTGTTTCATCAGCAACAACGCTGAATTCAGCAGTTCGGTCCGCGCGGGTCCCGAGAGTCCGGAGACAAGAACGAGATCCATCAATCCAAAAGTCGCTTCTGTGCGCCCCATCATCGACAACAGATAAAACGTAATGCACCCGCGCACTTCACCATCTTCTTCGGCAACAAGCGCATGGTTGAAGCCGTGAAGTCCGAGCTGACGGCTCAGTGATTCGGAATCCCAGACGAGCTTGAGTCTGCAGTGCTTTGTCGATTGATCAGCCAGCGTCAGGCAGCGTGGCAGGTCTCGCGGCTCTGCAGGACGGATGACCAGGTTGGAGCGGGGTTTAAGTCGGGGGGTGCCGCAGAATGGTGCCGTCAGTTTCGTGGCCCATCGCTCAAATGAACTGGAATTCCAGTTGGCTGCCGGTGCCGGATCGAGCACCCGGACCCAGAATCCGGCTTTGCGGATTGTAGCGGTTGTCGAGGTCTGTGATCGCAGCCAGAATTTTGGGGCCTGTGATGACTGATGGCCGTAATAGGCGAACCCGAGCTGAAATCTCAAACCCAGTTCGCGATGCAGCGTTCGCGAAGCCTGGATCATTTTTCCGGCAACGCCTTGTCCTCTGAATTCCGGAGCGACACTCAGCCAACTGGCCTGCGACGCGGCAAAGCGTTCTCCATCAAGGGAAAACTGTGCCGGAAAGAAGGGCACGACTCCAGCCAGTTGCGCTCCGTCGTACGCGGCGATCAGGTACCGGCGCTGTTCTGGCTCATCCATTCTGAGTTGCCAGCGAAAATAATCACCGCTCCAGTGCGGCACAGCCATGCGACCGCCGTATGATGCTGTCCATTGGGTGACAATGAATTCAGAAAGTTCTTCCGGGGAGCCTTCATAGGATCGGACTTCCAGCATCAGAATATCCTCAATGTGCAGACTTCATTCTTGAACTGCCTCGGTGCGGCAGGAAAATACACGCCGGGAAATTGAAAGACAATCAGCCAGATCACCTTTGAACCAAAGAATTTTCTTGTCCGGCATTTCGGGCTTCGTCATGTGATCTGTTTGTGGAAACGCCTATCGTATCGGCTGAGAACTAATTCTGACACAGCAGATTGTCACGTATCGATGTCTGCAAGGAGCGTTCTTTGAAGATGAAACCAAGAAGTGATGTCGCATCGCCGCTGCCTTGGCCGCTGATCGTGTTTCAGTTTGCCCTGAGCATTCCTGTGCTGCTGACGATTCCTGTTGTTGCGGCCGGGATTACGATGATGCTGGTGAGTCCGCTGGCCAACGTGGCACCGGGCACTACATTTTGGCGGTATGTGATCTGGGTGAGTGCGTCACCGCTGATTTACTCAGTCTGGCTGCTGTTGTGCCTGGCGATCTGCGCGCTGGACGTGCAAAGCCGACGCTGGTATCGCGGGTTGAAAAAAGTGCCGCGCGTGAGTTCCGATGAGGGAATCACAAAATTCTATCCTGTCATTTCATTGTACCTGAGAATGAGATTCCTGTATTCGCTGCCGCTGACTCAGTCGCTGCTCTGGCTTCCCGGTTTGCGCTGGCTCGTTCTGTGGTCCTATTCTCCTTCGGCTCACCTGGGTGTTGAAAGCTACATTCTCGGTTACCTGTTCGATCCGGATCTCACGGATGTTGGTGACGGAGCGATTGTTGGCACTGGCGTGTCGGTAGTTGCTCACAGCCTGACCACGAACCCGAATGGCACGAAAGTGCTTTCGACGGCACCGATCGTGATCGGTCCGCGAGCGGTGATCAGCGGTGAGTCGCTGATTTCAATGGGTGTCACCATAGGTGCGGATGCCATCATTGAGCCATTGAGCTACGTGCCGGCATTCACGCAGATTCCAGCCGGGGAAGTCTGGGGTGGCAGCCCGGCGGTTTTTCGTCGCAGTCGTTTTGAGTCCGCTTCACCGGTTTCCCAACCGCATTTGAGGACGACATCGACAGCCACGCGGAAGGTTCTCGAACGCAGCGTCTGCAACGCTGTCGCCTCTGCGCTGAGGCTGCCTGTCGATGAAGTTTCGGCGACATTCTCCTGTGAAGACTGTCGCGCGTGGGATTCACTTGGCCAGATGGCCGTGGCATCGACGCTCTACAGCCTGACCGGGACCGAGATTCCCATGGCGCAGTGCTTTGGGCTCAGATCAATTCCACAGATTGTCGAGTTTCTGGCATCAAAACAAGTGAGGCAGCCGTCTGAGACTCACGAAGTCATCCCCGCCAATCCGGAACTGCTGCCCCTGCTGAACCATCAGGAGACGACGAGACTGCTTGCAGAACGCGAATCCCCGAACTCATCGCCGAGCCGTTTTCCAGCGATCAAGGTCGTCGTATCCGCAACATTTTCTGCAGAGCCGCTGGTCTCGAGTCTCACGCTGTGGGGCAATGCCTTTGGGATTCCAATTGCACTTGAATCTGCGGGCTTTGATCAGGTCCCACAGGCTCTCTTGTCTCCGGAAAGTCTGTTTCGAAGAAATGCGGGTGGGATCAACATCGTCCTGACTCGCCCTGAAGATCTTCTGGATGGTGATGAGGATCGAAGCGAGCAACTGCTGCAGGCGATTGCGCAGTTTGCGAGCGAGTTTCCGAATCTCCTGGTCGTTGCAAATTTGCCACCAGCGGTCTCGGCAGACTTCCGGCCTCGGCGCGAACAGGTTGCTCGTCTCAGGAGCCGATGGGACCATACGCTGTCGGAGATCAACGGAATTCAGGTCCTTGACCTTGCCGGGATTGTGGAACGAATTGGAACAACGGGTTCTGCCAACGCAGACGGAGACCGGATCGCACGAGTTCCTTACGCAGCGGAAGTGTACGCCGAATTGGGTATCGCCGTTGCTCGGCATGCCCGCTATCGCCGCATCCCCCCGGCAAAAGTTCTGGCGCTCGACGCGGATGGCGTCCTATGGGGCAATGTCCTTGGCGAAGACGGCATCGACGGCATCAGCCTCGGCTCGGACGATG
>JAYUVA010000176.1:0-6070 GCA_043754375.1 Candidatus Kuenenia sp.
TTACCTGGGGTGCGCCGCAACGCGGCGACCCCAGGCTTTGTTGTGAAACCCTTTCAGGGTTGAAGCACACGATTTCCCTCAGAAAAACCTTTCGCGGCGGCGCCACGCACTGCCCCTGTGGAATCCTCGCCGTTGGCTCGGGTTAAACGAAAACGGCCGATTCTTCAGAGAAAATGTGGGTAACGTCAAGGCATGAAGCCGGATGGGGACCATTCCATTTGACCAACCAAACAACCTGTGCTGTCTATCCGATGTACCCGATAGGGGGACAGGAAGCCGTCTTCGATTCCCTGCTTCAGGCTGTACGTATAGAGGGGTTTGCCAAAGTAGTGGTAGGTATCACGGTTGTCTTCCCGAAGTGGCGTGGCCGTCATCCCAAGCTGGTAGGCTGGTGCAAAGTATTCCAGAATCTCTCGCCAGTTGCTGTCATCCCTGGAACTTCCTCGGTGGCATTCATCCACGATGATCAGATCAAAGAAGTCAGGATCATATTCTCGGTAGAGTCCAGGTCGACGTTCATCTTTGGCAATGGCCTGGTAGATGGCAAAGTACATCTCCCGGCTTTTGATCGCTTCTCCTTCGATCTTCATCCGGGCTTCCCCGAATGGAGCAAAGTCTTTGTCTTTTGGATCATCAACCAAAACATTCCGGTCCGTCAGAAACAGGATTCTGGATTTCCGGGTCGGATCACCTTTTGTGTTCCATCCCGCTGACCAGAGCTTCCAGCAAATCTGAAAGGCTACAGCGGTTTTGCCGGTTCCCGTGGCCATTGTCAGTAGACACCTTTTTTGCCCTTTCAGGATTGCTTCAATGGATCGATCAATTGCGATCCGCTGGTAGTACCTGGCAATCTTTTTCGGGTTATAGAAGTCCGGGACAAGTCGGGCGTTTGCAATGGCACCTGAAAGGCCCTGTCCCTGCTGGTAGCGAAACCAGAGTTCATCCGGAGTGGGAAAGCGTTCGACTTCTTTTTCCTGACCCGTAAAGAAGTCACATTCAATGATGTCTTTACCGTTAGTGGCATAGGCAAACTTCAGGCCCAGGATGGTGGCGTAACCTTTGGCTTGCTGCAGGCCATCACCTGCGGGTCGATTATTCGACTTTGCTTCCACCACTGCCAGTGTGATGTCACGGGTGTATCTCAGCATGAAGTCAGAGAACTTTTTCTTCAGTCGGCGTGGCTTTCCACCAGGAACGATGATCCGTCCATCAGTGAATGAAGTCTGTTCGTTGTGGAATGTTTGTCACCGTCCTAACCGGAGGATTCCAGTTTGGGTCGCACCAGCCTTCTACAGGTATCAGCTTCGTTCATTGATCGACCCCGTGACGTTTGGCTCGATTATCGACGGGAGTGCTGATGTAACGTCTGAACACGGAACATTCGCCGTTTCGAAATTTTTTGGGCAATCGATCGAGTCCCGGACAGGATAAACGGCTTTCGCCACTGTTTACCAATTCGATTCCCTCAGCCAAACAACGGCAGCACAGGATTCCCGCCATACAAACCGTGTGGGCGGCCTGACAGATCGTTCAGCGTTGTCGCGGAAGGAACTCCGAGTGCGTGCAGCATCGTGGCCACAAGGTCGCGGGGGGATATGGGTTTGTCGGCCGGGAACTTTGCGATTTCGTCACTGGCTCCATAGATCGAACCGCCCTTGATACCGCCGCCGGCCATGAGTCCGCTGTAACAGAATGGATGATGTTCACGTCCGGCATTGCTCGACGTGATTTGCGGACGACGACCGAATTCGCCCACCCAGACAACCAGTGTGTCGTCGAGCATTCCACGATCGCGCAGATCCGTCAGCACGGCCGCCAGAGCCTGATCGGACGGAGGAATGAGATCGTTTTTCAGTCGATTGAAATTGTTTCCATGCGTGTCCCAGAAATTTTGTCCGTCGTTGTGCCAGTTGACCGACACAAACGGAACGCCGTGTTCCAGTAAACGTCTGGCCATCAACACACACTGTCCATGGATATTGCGGCCGTAGCGGTCTCGTGTGGCGGGATCTTCTGCGCTGAGATCAAAGGCACTGCGAACCTGGCTGGAACTCAGCAACCGAAACGCCTGCTCCTGCTGCGACGTCATGCCCAGCGTCGAAAGATCCGTCAGAACCTGTTGCTGTCGATCAATCGATGCCAGCAACGCGCGACGATGATCAAGCCGCTGCGTGTCCAGGCCATCCAGCAACTGGAGCGCCGGCACGGACCAGTTTGGCTGACTCGGATCACCGGTCACCAGCATCGGATCGGCCGATGGTCCCAGCCAACCTGCAGACTGACCCGGAGACTCACCTCCCGGTGCTGCCGGATGAAATGTTTTCCACGGCATCGTGACGCTCGAAGGCAATCCGACGGGGACATCACGAAACCTGGACAGCAGCGCGCCAAGCTGTGGTGAATCGTCGCGGCTGGGCGGTTCTGCGTCACTCTTATTGACCGGAGGAAGCTGCCCGGTCATCGCCGTGTGCGCACTGCTCAAATGCGCCGGATCGTCGTGATTCAGGGAACGGATCACAGTAACCAGATCGGTCAGCGGAGCGAGGTTTCGGAAATGCTCACAGATCTGCAGGCCGGGCGTCGCGGTCGGGATCGCAGAGAACTCACCTCGAACTTCGCTCGGCGCGTTGGGTTTCGGGTCCAGTGTGTCAAGCTGACTTGGCCCACCCCACATAAACAACAGCAGGCACCGCTTTGCCTTTCCAAACCCCGGCACTTGACTTGCGACGGGCACGGAATTTCCGGCCAGGGTTTGCGAGAGAGCGAGGCTCGAAAGCAGTCCCGCGGCGCCAGCCGACAGCACTGCACGCCGATGCACTGTCGAATGGCGCGCACACAGACGCTCGGCGGCACGCAGTCGCGCAGCAGCGGAAGAACAAGTGCTGGAAGATGCAGGTGGGAAAAACATTGGCAGGGTTACGATTCGAACCGGTAGGAATTCGGTTGGTTGCACTTGAATCGACAATAACCGGATCTCGGGGAGAGATTCACTTCGATTCAAAACAGGCGGGAGGCCAACAGGATACCTCAGATCGACCGATCGTGTCCAGTTTTCTGAGCAGAATCCCGTGCAACGGCCATGAATGACATGCACCACAGATTCATTCACAGCACAAATCTTTCAGCCTGGCGAGAATCACAGGAAGATCTGCATCCTTAATGATTCGCTCGCCACGTTGAGTGTTCCATGTCATGACAGGATATGCCTGAGTTGGCTGATGAGCACGCAGCTTCCATGACAGTCGTCCAGGGCGTTGTCCCACCGTTCGACAACAAAAAACTCCAGCCCCGGATCGAAAAAGTTCAGTTCCGTCATGAGTGCCTCGCGCACGTCAGGTGAACAATGTCGTGGGCGGATTTCGCCGAAATCCGCATCGTCGCGTCATCGCCGTTTTTAGCAGAGAAATCTTTGCGACCGACTTCGGCGAAGTCGGCGTACCCATCAATTATTCGGTTCCACCGGAACGAACGTCGTGCGGTTGCGTTCGAAGGCGTTTTCGGCGGCTTCCCGGGCGCGGCGCTGGAATTCCAGTTGGCTGCGGTAGGGGCGAGTCGGTGAGCCGACCGGCGGAAGATACGAGCCATCCGGTGTGAGTGTGCGTGCCTTCATGTTATCCCGCAGGCATGTTTTGAGGATATTGATCGCTCGACGTTTGCAGTTGTCGTCCAGAATCGGCACCAGCAGTTCAATGCGTCGATCTAGATTGCGTGACATCCAGTCTGCACTCGAAATAAAGATGCGTTCATCACCGCCGTGGTGAAAGTACAGCATTCTCGCATGTTCCAGAAATCGATCAATCACACTGGTGACGCTGATGTTATCGCTCAGGCCAGGTACGCCCGGCCTCAGGCAACAGACGCCGCGGATGTTCAGTTCGATCTCAACCCCGGCTTTGGACGCTTCGTAGAATGCGGCAATCATCCCCGGATCGGCCAGTGAATTCAACTTGGCCATGATATGTCCGCGGTCACCGTTTTTGGCGCGGTCCGTCTCTACCTGAATCATTTCCACCAGCTTTTCACGCATTCCGATGGGCGCCGATTCAATCTGTGAAAACTGTTGAATCTGCGAGGATCCAGTGACGGCGTTGAACCAACTGATCGCGTCGTTTCCCAGGTCACGATTGCAGGTGAGGAGACTGATGTCCGTATAAAAGCGTGACGTGATCTCGTTGTAGTTTCCCGTCCCGAAATGACAGTAGCGTTGAAACCCTTGTGGTTCCCGACGAACGACAATACAGGCCTTGGCGTGCGTCTTGAGCCCGCGCACTCCATAAATGACCTGCACGCCGCTGTGCTCCAACTGGCGTGCCCATTCGATATTTCGAGCTTCATCAAAGCGCGCCTTGAGTTCCACGATCACGGTGACGTTCTTGCCGTTTTCTGCAGCACGCACGAGTGACTTCACAACCGGGCTGTTCCGGCTGGTGCGGTACAGCGTCTGCTTGATAGCCACCACGTCCCGATCATCGGCCGCTTCCGACAGCAATCGCAACACCGGCTCAAATGATTCATAGGGATGATGCAACAGCACGTCCTGTGACTTCATGGTGTCAAAGATCGATTCAGACGGATCAAGCTTTGGGGAGGCACAGGGTGTCCAGTTTGGATACAGATGCTGATCAAAACCGCTCACATGCGACAACTGCATCAACTCGCTCAGACCTACCGGACCCGGGACCAGAAACACATCGCGTTCGCCAACCCGCAACAGCGTCTTAAGAAACTCCAGAATGGGCCTCGTGACATTGTCGGTAATTTCAAGCCGCGTGCAGAAGCTGTCCTTGCGATCATCGAGCACATCTTCCATTTCCGCCAACAAGTCTGCCCCGTCCTCATCACTGACGGTCAGGTCGGCATTGCGAGTCACGCGAAACGGCACAGTCGCCAGGATTTCTTCCCCAGGGAAGAACCGCTGGGCCATCAGGGAAATGGCATCTTCCGTCAGAATGAATTCGTAACCACCGATGCTCGGCAACGTGATGTAACGCAGGTCATACCGTCCAAAAGGGATCACGGCAAAACGCCATGATTCAGTTTCAGACTTGCCCTTCAACTGCACCACGACATTCACTGTACGTCCAAACAGGAGCGGAAATCTCGAAGGATCATGCACAGCGATGGGCGTCAGTACGGCCTGGATCTGTTCCTGAAACACGGTATCGACAAATTCGATCTGCCGATCATTCAGTTCGTTGATTCGCCGACGACGAATACCGGCCTCCGCCAGTTGTGGCTCCAGCTGCCCAAGATAAATGCGGTACTGATCCGCAACCATCTTCTGAGTGCGGATACTGATCGCATTAATCTGCTCCAGCGGAGACATGCCGGATGGGTCGTTGCCCGTTTCTCCGGCACGGATCGCTGTCAGCAGGCTGCCAACGCGAACCATGAAGAATTCGTCCAGGTTGGACGCCGTGATCGCCAGAAACCGCAACTGCTCCAGCAAGGGAACCGACGGATCGCAGGCTTCATCCAGCACACGCTGATTGAATTCCAGCCAGCTTAGCTCACGATTTGTCATTTGATTTTGAGTGTCAGACATAGTTCATTTCCAGGACGATCACGCGGTTTACCGCGGCGATTCACGGAGCAGCACACCAAACCCGAAGGTATCTTCCAGGAGCAGGGCTTTCTGACGCAGTTCCATACGTTCCAGCGACAGGTCGCCGGCAGAATTTCTCACGGTGATCACCAGGCGATGACGTTCGATCGTGCATTCGATGTCACGCACGCGCTGGCTTCCGGTATGGTCCAGTGCGACCGCGACACGCAGAATTCCTGCCAGCCGTGAGACAACAACGCGATTGTCCCGATCCAGTCGGGCAAACAATTCGTGCGTCGGTTTCGGTGCTGCACGTCGGTGATATCGGGCGATCATGGCCACCAGCTGTTGATCCTTTTCATTCAGTCCGAACAACTCGCTGTGCGAAATCAGATAGTGCGAATGCTTGTGGTAGCCCGACACGCCCACAAACAGGCCAATCTCATGCAGCAGTGCGGCCACGTAAAGCAAAGTCTCGCACCGCGCGTCCATGCGGTGCTCAGACTGCAATGAACGGAAAAGCGT
>JAYUVA010000177.1:0-11316 GCA_043754375.1 Candidatus Kuenenia sp.
AGCAGGAATCCGATCCGGAAGTGGCGGGCTTTCGAGTGGTGCTCGTGTATCCCAAGGGCAGTCCCGACATCGAAAGCAGCGTGACGCGTGTGCCGGCGTACACGGAAAAGATCAAAGCCCTGGGCGTTGAAATCTGTGACGATCTCGACACCATGATTTCTCAGGTCGATGCGGTGTTGCTTGAGACCAATGACGGACGGCCTCATCTGGAGCAGGTTGCGCCTGTGCTGAAAGCACACAAGCCCGTCTTTATTGATAAGCCGATCGCTGGTTCACTCGTCGATGCAATTGCCATTTTTGAACTTGCGAAGCACTACGACACTCCGGTCTTCAGTTCATCGTCGCTGCGATTTTCGAAAACAGTTCAGGAGATTCGCGGTGGGTCGATCGGGAAGGTGACCGGCTGTGATGCATACTCACCGTGTTCTCTTGAACCGACTCATCCCGATCTGTTCTGGTACGGTATCCATGGATGTGAGGCTCTGTTTACGGTGATGGGGGCAGGCTGTGAATCGGTGGTCCGCACTTCCACCAAAGACTTTGATCAGGTGACGGGCGTTTGGGCAGACGGTCGGATCGGGACGTTTCGCGGCATTCGCGCCGGTGAATCCGGCTACGGCGGCACTGCGTTTGGAACCAATGGTGTCGTCTCGCTTGGCAAGTTCGACGGCTACCGGCCGCTGGTGGTAGAGATCGCAAAATTCTATCGAACAGGACAGCCACCGGTGTCGGCTGAGGAAACGATCGATCTGTATGCATTCATGGAGGCAGCGGACGAAAGCAAGCGTCAGGGGTTTGTGCCGGTGAAAATCGCGGATGTGAAAGCAGTCGCATTCGAGGCGGCATCGAAGAAAGTCGCTGCACTGACGGCGGCGGATGCGAAATAGCCGTATTCGCCGTTGGCGAGCGGGATGCGTTAGCTTCCCGGTACATTGCGATTCCTGCGTTTCCGCATGTTTTGAAGGTGGGCAGTCGTCGTCTATACTCCGCGCGGTTGGAAATGCGTCCGGACTTTCGCGGAGCGAAAGACGACACTGCATTAAATCGAGTGCCATTGGGCGTAAGCCCTCCGGTACCTCGTTTTTGTACAGGCAAGCTGACGCATGCCGCTCGCCAATCTACAGGCATCACAGCACGTCCATGAAAGTTTGATCAATGAAAGCCATTGCCGTTCGTCCCGGAACACCGCACAGCGTGCATCTTGCTGAACTGGAAAAGCCGGCAGTGACAGATATTCCTGATGGCCGAGGTGTGCTGATTCGAGTTCTCAAGGTGGGCGTTGACGCGACGGATCGGGAGATCAATGACGCGCTTTACGGCAACGCGCCGCCAGGATACGACTTCCTCGTGATCGGGCATGAGTGTTTTGGAATTGTGGAAGAAGCAGGTCCGAACGTTCGCCGAGTAAAGGTTGGCGATTACGTCACGTGTACAGTGCGGCGTCCGGGCGGCTCGATTTATGACCGCATTGGCCGTTCAGACATTACCAGCGAAGAACAGTATTACGAGCGCGGGATCAATCTGCGACATGGATATCTGACGGAGTATTTTGTGGATGATGAAGAATTCGTCGTCCGTATCCCCGTGGGGCTCAAGCATCTGCATGTGCTGGCGGAACCCATGAGCTGTGCAGCCAAGGCCGTCGATCAGGCAACCCTGGCTCAAAAACGCTTGCAGGTCTGGGAGCCAAAACGCGCCTGGGTCACCGGTGCAGGTCAGATTGGTTTGCTGTCGACATTGATCCTGCGCCTGCGGGGCATCGAGGTCTTTACGCTGGCTCGAGGTCGAAAGCCAAACCTCAAAGCTGAAATCGCCGAGGGATTTGGTTCGACATACATCAGCACGCAGGATTATTCACTCAAAGATCTCGCGACCAGACACGGTAAGCCTGATCTCATTATTGAAGCCACCGGCAGCAGCGAGATTGCGTTTGAAGCCATGCAGATTCTTGGCCACAACGGCTGCATGGTCTGGACGAGCATCACAGGCGGAACGAACAATGTGCAAGTCCCCGGTGACAGGATCAATCTCAACTGGGTCCTGGGAAACAAACTGCTTGTCGGTTCGGTGAATGCTAACTTCCGCCACTTCGAAGCAGGGATCGCAGACCTGGCTCTCGGGGAGGTGACGTGGCCAGGCGTGATTGAGAAGATCCTGACAACCCCCGTTGAGGGACTTGATAACTACCAGGAAATGATGCGTCTGCTGGTCGAAGACAAGCACGCACTCAAGGTCTACGTCAACGTAGCGGAAGGGTGAGAAATCTCTATCCTGCGTCACTGCCACTCGGAACGCCAGCTTCGCCCACAAACCAATTCCAGACCTTGTGACTTGAGCCAACTTACTCAAAAACCGGCTGATTTTGTACAGTGTCCCGGTGTGGACGGTTGCATATCGGCAGAACGTGCCGGTTTACGTCCGATTCGGACATTTAAGTGACAATCAACGCTGAAACGGCGTTGCCTGAAAACTGCCGGAACCAGTATCCTGCGTTCCTCTCCGGCTTTGAAAAAGGGGTCAGGAACCAATAGCCAAATGGCCCAAAGGGTGCTCCGCACTATTGGTTCCTGACCGCTTTTTCAAAGTCAATGGCTTTGAATTGCTCTCACAGTTTCAAAGCTCCCGTCTCTGGTTTTCTCAGCACTCTCACCTTTCCAGAATCCTCTGAAAGGCTCCTTTCATGCGCTCCTTCAGCTTGCATCTGCGGCTTCCGTGCTTTGTCGTGTTGATGGCCATCAACGCTGCTGGCTGTCATACCATGAATGGCTACGCGACGAATTCGTCGGGTATGGGCTATTACGAGCAAGGAAATTACACGGCTGCTGCGAATGAGTTTCAGCAGGCGATGATGGCGAATCCTGCGAATCCCGACTACGTGGCGAACTACGCCAAGGCGAAAATGAAGCTGGGTGACTCGCAGGGCGCGGAGCAATTGTATCGCCAGGCGCTGACGATGGCACCGTCGCATCAGCCCTCCTACCACGGACTGGCCGAAACGATGATCGTTCAGGGACGGAGCGACGAAGCCGCGAGCTTGTTGACGACATGGGCAGGAACTCAGCCATACGTTGCCGAATCCCATGTCGAACTGGCATGGTTGCAGCGAGAAATGGGTCAGTCAGAGGCAGCGGCTCAATCATTGGAGCGAGCGCTCCAGGTGAACCCCGGTCACACGACTGCGCTGGCGCATCTCGGACAGTACTACGAAGAGAACGGTCACCCGGATCAGGCTGTCGCCGCGTATCAGCGATCACTGCAATCTGACTGGAATCAGCCTGAAGTTCATTCTCGCATTGCCGCTGCATCACAAAGTGCAGGTGCGGGAAGCCCGATGGCCGCAACGGCGATGGCCCGCGGCGTGCATCCCTACAACGTGCCACGGCAGCAGACTGCCTTCGGCCCACGATCACGCGGTGCTCGAATGGCGCAGATGCGTATGGCGCAGACTCAAATGGCCATGGGTGGAAATCCCATGTCCGGAGGCCAAATGGCTGCCGCTCCGAACATGAACCAGAGCATGATGTCGGCCTATTACGCGCCGAGCGACATGCAGATGCCCGGAAACATGCCGTCTACAGGTGGCTGGCAACCTGCCGATTCGATCATGAACGTGCCACCGGATCAGACCGCTTCAATGTCATTCGGAAATGGTGTCCCAGGTACCGGGATGCAGGGGATGCCGCCGTCCGGAGAAGAATGGTCATTTGAAAATACGACGCCTGCGGCCACACCTTCTGGAGCCCCTTTGAATCAAACGCCCAACACTGCAGTCGCCCCGACACCGGATCCCGCGTTTTCTGAAACAGAGTCCTCAACCAACGTCACCAACGTTTCATGGTCGCCCTCCAGCACGAAAACTCCGATTTCCGGCAGTTCATCAAACGAATCGCCACTGGTTGAAGCGTTCTAGCGATTATTCAGGAATTCATGTTCATCGGCAAAACTGCGATGCACGGCGATCTTGATTGCGGCGCTTGCGATGTCGGCTACAACCGGATGGAAATCGCCGTCCGCCAGTATGAAAACTCGCGCCATGCAGTGCGGACAGTCCTGAACACCAGGGACGAATTTTGACGTCATGCAAAGACTGCCTTTCTGAAGATTCGCTTTTGATTCCAGCAAAGAGTTTGCATCAGTTTGGCGTAGCCACACAGACACCAGTGTTGATTGCCATTGCCAGTTGATCCACAGCCGATTCGAGGCGCAAAAATGAACGGCAGCCGCCCGAGCGAAGTGCATCAACAGTGAGGAGTTGGGTCAGTGCCAACTGATCACGAGTAGGTCTATATCCACAGTCTATATGTCGGCTCAGCCAGTCCTTGGCATCTTTTGGAGCGACTTCCGGGTTTAACGGTGGGTCAATCGCAGTTGTGCGAATCTGACGTCCGTCGGGCAGTCGTTTTCCTGCCAGATGACTAAACGCAGAAATGAACCACGATTCGAATTCCTGGCATGCGAAGACAACTGCCAAGGGAAATTGCGTTCCGGCACCCACAATTGATGCAGCCTGCACCAGTTGGCGAGCGGCTTTGATCGGGCATGATGTGCGACTCTGTTTTTCAGTCAGCACATCGCCATCGAGTAACAGCAGTACTCCCCCGGCATGTTTCCGAAGCATTGCCGCCTTCACTTTCTTCCTCCATTTCTCGAAGCCGTTTGGCACCAGTCCGAAGAACCCACCGACACGAAATGGTGGAACCGAGTCTACACAGACTGTGTTCGAAAATCCTTTCGCTGCCAGTACTTTCTTAATCAGGAGCGGCATTGCCTCAACTTCACCGTCTCCTTCGACACACAGCACGATACTCTTCATAGCGTGGATGTCTCCGCTTCCACGGCATTGCTGCGAGCTGGATCAACGGTGAGTAATTCACCAGGCGTCAGGAGGTGATCGTGGATAGATTCCCGCTGTTCGTCAGACACCGGGCTGATTCGCGTATGAAAGTCATCAAGCTCCACAACTTTCATCTGATCAACATCAAATTGGTCCAATAATCCTGGGCTATGAGTTGTCAGAATCACTTGCCCGCGATTGTTTGCAGGGGCGGCCAGGAACTCTTCCGCCAGGAGTGAAAGTGCGCCGGGATGGATTCCGTCCTCCGGATGTTCAAAAACCAGCGTCTGCTTGGGAGGACGTTGGTAGAGAGCGAGCAAATGCGCGTAGAACCGTCGAAATCCGTCCGACTCCTGCGACAATTGCAGACCGAGAGTTTTTCCGCCGAACTTGTGTCCTACCACCACATGAGCGGGATTTTGAAGGTCGTTCAACTCGATGGACGAAACTGAACTATTCAAACGTTGAAGTGCAGAAACTATGTTCCTGCGTGATGTGAAATCCTGCAGGTTGCTGACAATTTCTTTCAATGTGTCGAGAAAGTTTGTCCCATCGTCATTCAGCCCTGACGTTCGTTCGTTCGTCCTCGCACCTGAAAGCACTTTGTCTGGAAACGTGTAGCAACCGATCCCTGTCGTCAATGCAGTAAAGGCAATGACGGCTTCGGAAATTGCAGGGATCCGCCCGAGTGCGACCGGGCCAGGTGGTGGCACTTGAAGTAAAGCCGGTTCTGCAATCCACTTAGGTGATTGTCCTCCGAATCCGAATCCGCCTCCACCGCCTTGATTCGGCAGAACGCATGTCTGATGAAAGATGCATGTCGAACCAAACTCCAGTCGCTCTTCTTGAACAAATATTGGTGCGCCTTGAGGTCCAAGTGTAAGCTGATATCTGTACTGCTCCGAAATGCCTGAGACAGAAAACTCAATGTCAAACGAAATTGAAGAATCGACTGACATCGCCGGTTTGATCTGAGACCAGTTTTCTTGCAAATTCTGCATTTGCTGTCGTGAAGTCAGCACATCGCGAAGACAACGGATCGCCTCCACGAAATTTGATTTCCCGGTACCACTGCGTCCGACAAGGACGGTGATCGGGGAAAGATCGACCGTTACATCTACAATACTCTTGTAGTTCTGAATTCGAATGCGATTGATCACAAAAAAATCTCCAGTCGACTAGACCAACGTGGAATCGTGCCATCGACCTATACTTAGCGAATCAGCGAACCGGAACGTCAGGTGAGTCACTCAACTGATATCATCTACCGCCCAAAATGTACAGATTGCTTCGCAGGCTCACCGTGTTTACGAGCGAATCCTTCACAAACAAATCTATCTCGCCGAATTCAGCGCACCTGTATTGCTGCGATCAGATCCTTCACAAATCCCACGGCGTCAGCCAGTGGAATCTTCTTTGCATCGCTTTCCTTACGCCATTTGATTTCAGCGATACCTTCGGCAAGTCCTTTGCCGCCGATGGTGACACGCAAAGGGATTCCAATAAGGTCGGCGTCTTTGAACTTGAAGCCAGGCCGCTGGTCGCGGTCATCCATCAGGACGTCGATTCCGGCAGCAGTGAGTTCACCGTAGATTCTGTTAGTGACCTTCATCACTTCTGAGTCGCTGACGTTCAACGGAATAATCTGCACGGTGTACGGCGCGACGTTGATCGGCCAGATGATGCCGTTTTCATCGTGGCAGGTTTCCACAATTGCCGCCACCACGCGTGTCACGCCGATGCCGTAGCAGCCCATGATGATGGGATGGGACTTTTCCTGCGCATCCACAAACATCGCGTCCATCGAGACACTGTATTTGGTGCCCAGTTTGAAAACGTGACCGACTTCGATTCCGTGTACCATCTGCAGCGTCCCGACACACTTCGGGCAGGGATCGTCGGTTTCGGCATTCCGTAGGTCAAACGTTTCCGTCAAATCGAAATGCGTTCCGGGAATGACGCCCGTCAGGTGCGCATCCTTTGTATTTGCTCCGACAATTGCGGAATTAATCAGAGCCACATCGTGATCTGCAATCATTGGGCACTGAATGCCGACCGGACCAGCAAAGCCCACGGGTGCTCCCGTGACTTTCAGGATCGTGGCTTCATCCGCCAGCTCGACGGTCGTCGTATGAGTGGCTCGACGAATCTTGCCTTCGTTAGCCGTATGATCGCCGCGAAGTAGCACGGCGACGGGTTTGCCGTCGGCCTTGTAGATCAAAGTCTTGATGAATGATTTCGCATCGGATTTCAGCAGCTTACTGACTTGTTCAATGCTGCCAGCATCAGGCGTATCGACTTTCGCTGGCACCGCCGCACCGTCCACTTTGGCCTGCAGTATTGAGTAGCGACCCGTGTCCGCGCGTTCCTGATTCGCGGCATAACTGCATTTCGGGCAGTGAACCACAAAGTCTTCGCCGTTGCTCGCAGGCACCATGAATTCGTGCGAAGCATCGCCACCGATCGGACCGCTCTCCGCTTCGACGGGCAGATACTTCAACCCGCAACGCTCGAAGATTCGGCAGTAGGCCTTGTACATAGCGTCATAGGCTGAATTGAGCTGTTCGATCGTCGCGCCGAAACTGTACGCATCCTTCATCAGGAATTCACTCGTGCGCAAGACGCCGAATCGTGGACGTTCTTCATTACGGAACTTTGTCTGAATCTGATACAGCGTGATCGGCAACTGTCGGTAGCTGCCAATATGTTTTGCCATCAGGTCCGTGATCACTTCTTCATGTGTCGGACCAAGTGCCAAATGCAGTTTGCGATCACCCTTCTTCACTTCAAAATTGAACAGCACGTTGCCGAATGCCTCGCGCCGTCCGGTGCGTTCGAAGATCTCCATCGGCTGCAACGCCGGCATGAACAGCTCAACGGCGCCCGCCTTGTCCATTTCCTGGCGGACGATTTCCGACACCTTGCGCACAGATCGATAACCCAGCGGCAGCCAGGTGTACGCTCCGGCCATCAACTGACGAATCAGTCCGGCGCGCAGCATCAACTGATGACTGGGTACTTCGGCATCCGCCGGAACTTCTTTCATGGTCGGAATAAATGATTGAGACCAGCGCATGGATTGCCTTGGAATTGAGCAAAGAGGAATTGAGAATTGAGAATTGAGAATTGAGAATTGAGTGCCGACCGGGCATGTCAACGGCACGGCGCTGGCAGGCCGTTGATTCAGTGATTCAAGTAGGGTGTGTGCAGCGCCAGCGGAACACACCATTTTCTAATGCTTCCCAAAAATAGTGCGTTGCGCTCCGCTTCACGCACCCTACGATTTGTTTTACAGAAACGAACAGATGTAGTCAGCGACCTGCGTCACCCTGAGTTCAAAAAATGAGTTGCCGGGCACGTTGAAGGATTGTTCGCCTGTGACGTTATGCCACTGGGTTTCTCCAGCCAGACAATAGCTCAGCTGACCGGACTGGATCTCCATCAATTCCGGTTTGTCGGTGTTGAATTTGTATTCACCGGGCAACATGATGCCCAGCGTCCTGATGCTGCCGTCAGCGAACTCGACCGTTCTACTGGTGACCTTGCCATCGAAATAGATGTTGGCGGCTTTTACGACGTTGACTGATTCAAATTTTTTCATAACGCACCCTGGATTGTGGCCGGAAAGCCGCAGATGCTACTGCGGCAGACGCGGCGAGGAAAGGGTATCGCCGATTCCTCGATTTTCCGGGAACGGCTGCGACCATCATTTCGCCGACGGTCTGATGCAGCCGGAGTCTCCAGAGGTCTGTCTGATGACCGCCTGTTTTGTGAGCGGCAAGGCGCTAGCCGCCGGTTTTTGCAGATCAATTACGCGCGGCTAGCGGGGTGTTGACGTAATCGTTTAACGGCAAGCCGAAGGCGTCGGTGTTCATGGAAACAGTCGCCTGCGGCTTACCATTCAACGATTCAGCAAAAGAGATCATCGTCCGACATTCGCACGGCAACTGCCACCGGTGCCACCCGGGCGATTCGGTCACGGGCATGATCGGACCACGGACCGCGTGAATCATGTTGCAGATACTGTTTCCAGTAATCAACAGCTTCGTCCGCTCGTCCGGTCTGATCCAGCAGTTGAGCATAGTGGAGTAGTGCGTCCGGGTTTTCCGGATGAATCGAAATCGCGGTGACGAGGGATTGTTCCGCTGCTTCCGGCTGATCCAGTTCCGACTGCAGGCAACCCAATTGAGTCCATGCTTCGATGAAGTCGGGAGCCGACTCGATGGCGCAGTAATAACGTTCGATCGCAGCTTCAACGCGGCCTGTGCGATACAATGCGTCGGCCATGTGAAAATTGACGTCCGCAGGATCCGGAAACAGCGACAATTGATCATCTGCCGGATAGTCCGAATTGAGTCGCACCGCAGCAAATTCCGATGACAACAGACTCATGGCATTTCTGAAGGCATTGATCGCGGACTCCAGTTCCGCTTCTTCCGTCAAGCGACAGCCCTCGTGGAACCATTCTTCGGCGTTCCAATCCGCCATCCGGCGATCCTGAAGATCGGGGCGCGGCGAAGCGAATGGAATTGAAACGGTTTCCTCATCTGCCGGGTCATGGTCGGCCGGATCATTCGAGGAAGATGCCGCCTCGTCTGTGGGACTGAAGACGCCGAAGCCGTCATGGACATCAACATCAAAGTCGAGCAGTCGCTGTCCGGTACGGGGGTTGAGTACACCACGATCGTCCCGCATCAATATCCTGTCATCCTGCACCAGCAGATTCAGCTGGGCCAGTGATCGATCGGTGCCTGCCATGGTATGACTGAGTTCGCTGAGACTCCGTTCAAGAACATCGGCAGAGACACCCTGATCCAGCAGCAGCGCCAGTCGCCGCGCACTGGCGACTTCGCGGTAATCAAAATACGGCAATCGACAAACGCGGCGCACCGGGCGAATGAGTCCGAGTCGCGCCCACCGACGAATCATACGCACGGGGACATCGAGCAACCGGCTGAGCATCGCCGGCGTATGCGCGCGACGGATCTCTTCGCGACGTTCGTCCAGACCCAGCAACTGCAGCCAGTCCGATTCTGCGAGTACCCTGATGTCTGAGCCATCCGCGACCATCTGGAGGGTCTGCTGAAGCTTTTGAGAAGTCCCACCATCAGGTTCCAGTGGCCAGCCTTCTTCGCCGATGACCAACATGGTTGTCGAACCACTTACCGTGTGCGTAGCGCGACCGCCGTATTGTTCCACCAGGCGAATCGCATCGCGGTGGGTCATCGATGCCAGCGTTCCTGTAAACGCGACAGTTTCACCAACAAGCGGCAACGAGCTCACGGCGACTTCGCTATCCGCCCTGGTCGCATCAGCAGCGATCTCAGAATCGGGATGCGCGAACGGAGTGAAAACGATTTCGACGGATTCGAGCGATGTCCGGTCAGTCACCGGTTTTCCTTCGTTAAGCCAGAAAACGTCCATTCCGCAGATCGGAAACGCTGTCCGTTTTCATCGAAGATACCGTCGAAAAATGACAAACGGTAGCAATCAGTCGTTCTACTGCTATAAGAGTGCAAAGTCTCCGAGGGTTCCGGATTTTGCTGTAAAAATTGGAAAACTTTTCACGAAAATGCCGCGCAGACTTGAATGCATGATCGCCGTTTATCTCAATCCGTGACGAAACCGGGTATGTTCAGTAATTCACATTACGACTGGTTTTCCGGTCCTCCTGTTGCTTGTATTCCGCGCCATTGAAAGAAGTGGAAATGTCTGCACTCCAGTCATCCGATTCAGCCATTTGGGATGCCATTGTTCATGAACGTCGCCGTCAGGTCGATGGGCTCGAACTCATCGCTTCAGAGAATTACACCAGTGCCGCTGTGATGGAAGCTGCCGGCACGGTACTGACTAATAAGTACGCTGAAGGTTATCCTGGCAAGCGCTACTATGGCGGCTGTGAATATGTCGATGCGATTGAAAACATCGCTCGTGATCGAGCATTGGAATTGTTCGGAGCCGAACACGCGAATGTGCAGCCTCACGCCGGTTCGCAGGCCAACATGGCGGCCTACATGAGCATCCTGAATGTCGGCGATACGATCCTTGCCATGAACCTCGCACATGGCGGGCATCTGACTCATGGGATGCACCTGAATTTCAGTGGCAAACTGTACAATGCAGTTCACTATGGCGTCCGTGAGAATGACCATCGGATCGACTTTGATCAGGTCGCAGCGCTGGCGAATGAGCACAAGCCGAAAATGATCGTCGCTGGTGCAAGTGCTTATCCTCGCGAAATCGATCATGCGAAATTTGCAGAGATTGCGAAGTCCGTCGGTGCGTTTCTGATGGTTGATATGGCACACTATGCTGGTCTGGTGGCGGCAGGGATTCACAACAGTCCGGTGCCTCATGCGGACTTTGTGACGTCAACATCGCACAAGACGTTGCGTGGTCCGCGATCAGGTTTTGTGCTGTGTCGCAAAGAACATGCAGCAAACGTCGATCGCAGTGTGTTTCCGGGGATTCAGGGCGGTCCG
>JAYUVA010000178.1:0-5256 GCA_043754375.1 Candidatus Kuenenia sp.
TCCGGAAGATCACCGAGCAGCGTTTCGTAAATTGTCCCGGTGTAATAATCCAATCCTCGCGCGATGGAAACGTCGAGCGAAACTCGCTCGGCTGGCCACCCACAGCCATGCACCGCCACAAACAGTTCCCGTAAATCCCGGAGGCCAAGTTCACCGATTTGACTTCCAGCCAACATGCCTTCCAGCGACGACAGGATTTCATCTGGGGACCCCTTAAGCTGAGCCATATTGAGCACCTGATTCGCACCGTCGGCCGGGATGCCAACCTTTTCAACCATCTCTGCCACAACGGCATCTCGCCCGATTTTATCGAGCTTATCCAGTGATCGAAGAATGCCGACAGTGTGTTCCAGCAGGCCGCACTTTTCCAGCAGGCCATTCAGCACTTTGCGGTTATTGACGCGGATCGTAAATCGCTCGATCCCGATGCGTTCGAAAAGATCGTTGATCACGAACAGCGTTTCAATATCAGCGGTGTTGCTCAACGTGCCGATCGTGTCGAAATCGCACTGCATGAATTCTCGGAATCTGCCACGGGCAGGCCGTTCTCCACGCCAGACGGGCGCGATGTGATAGCGTCGAAACGGGAGTCCCAGTTCCTGAACGTATTGAGCGGAAAAGCGTGCGAGTGGCACAGTGAGGTCGAACCGCAGTGCAACATCCCGGTCACCCTGATCGGTGAATCGAAAGACTTGTTTGTCCGATTCTTCCCCGCCTTTACCGAGCAACACTTCCGCATACTCCAGGGCGGGGGTATCGATCGGTGCGAATCCGTAGCTACGATAAACGGATCTCGCGACATCGATCAGGTGTTCCCGCGCCATCATCTGGTCAGGAAGAAAGTCGCGGAAGCCCCGAAGGGTCTGTGGTTTGATGCGTTGTTTTTTTTCGGACACGGAGATGACACCACCGGGGAGGGCTAAGCCATTGAATTACGAAAAGTCACAGCAATATGCGTGCGGCAGTATCTTAAAACAATCATCGTGGCAGGACCAGACCCCGCAAGAAAGGCGACATACTTTTCGACTGCTCCGCGGTCCAGGACAGTCCACATGGTAATACAACAACACCATGTCTCCGAAATACAACGAATCCACTGCGCCACGATGGTGAACCAACTGGATTCCGGCAGTTTCTGCTGAAGACATGCCCCGCCTTATGCCGCTGCGCAACCCGACGAGCCGCAAGATGACGTCGGATTATGCCGATAAATCCCTTAGCAGCGGCTTTGCCGATGCGGGCGTGCAGCGTGCAAGTTTCTCCGGAGCAATTGAACGTTATGGATGATTCTCAAAGAATTGCTGACCTTGAACAACGTCTTGCACTGCTTGAACATGAACTCATGCGCGCGCAGCGGTTGAGTTCTGTGGGAGCGTTGGCGTCGTCGATTACTCATGAATTCAACAACATCCTTACGACGGTGATCAATTACGCAAAAATGGGTCTGCGGCATCCCGACGAGAAGACCCGCACAAAGTCGTTCGACCGAATCCTGTCGGCGGGCCAGCGGGCCGCGCAGATTACGACCGGAATGCTGGCCTATGCTCGAAATACATCTGACCGCGTTGAGCCGGCAGACTTGAAGCGACTGCTGGACGACGTTCTGGTGCTGGTGCAGAAAGATCTGCAGATGCATCGAATTTCAGTCGATCTGATGGCTCCGTCGCCAGTCTGGGCGTTGGTAAACGCCAGCCAGATTCAACAGATTCTGATGAACCTGATCGTGAATGCACGCCAGGCGATGAAAGACGCCGGACGCCTGCGACTGATTGTTCGCGACAACACGTCCGAAGGGTGGGCAGAGATTGTTGTGAGTGACACAGGTTGTGGGATCCCTCACGACAAATTGCCGCACATCTTTGACTCGTTCTACACAACCAAGACACCCGATGCGCGGGGTCAGGGGGGCACCGGACTTGGACTATCGCTTTGCCTTCGCATCGTAGAGGCTCATCAGGGCAGAATCCGCGTTGAAAGCGAAATCGGCAAGGGCACCACGTTCACGCTGAAACTGCCGAGATCAGAATCGCCTGCTGGATTTATCGATACGTCTGCGGCGTGAAAACGAATTGTGCATGTCGGACATGAATGTCCAACCTACATGAATACTGCTGGAACTCAGCACGCCAATCCGTTAGCCTTCTTCGCAGTTTTCGACACAACTCCCTGATGAAACTGCGGGATTGAGACACAGCGGATGAACTGGCGGCTGATTTTTTCGGGGCTGAAATCGCCCGGATGGACAATTTACGCCGTTCTCGGGGTGCTTGTCGCCATCGGACTCAGCGTCTGGCTGCTGCGGCTGGAACGCCGACTGGTCTCCCGTACCGTAGGCTGGACTCTGCTCTCGCTTCGGATACTCGTGCTCATCTCTCTCTTTATTACGCTGCTCCAACCTGTCCTCACGAAACGGTTTGACGTTCTGGAGCGTGGCAAAGTGATTGTCGCGATTGACGGTTCACTCAGCATGGAGACGCAGGACCGTCATGCGTCGCTGGGCGAAAAACTTCGCTGGGTTCAGGCGCTGGGGATGCTGGGAAATGCGGAAACCCGGTCGCTGATTGACGAATGGGTCGTCACCGCTGACTCGGGACAGGATCCAAACTGGCTCGGTGGCGACGTGCGGCCCGCGACACCTGCCGAGCAGTTGCTGTCCGACGCCAGAGCCCGTCAGGTGATGGATTCATTGAACGAACTTGCCGAAATGCCGCGAGTCGAATTTGTGCGTCGCCTGTTGCAGTCGCAGCCCGATGAACTGCTGAAGCAGCTTGACGAAGTGATGCCGATCGATATTCGTTTGTTTGCTTCCGAGCAACAGGCGACAGTCCCGATGCGTCTTGCCGCTGCACTGCAATCTGATCGGGCCGACTTGATTCCCGGCGGCACCGATGCCCTGCAGTTGCTGACGTCAATCACATCTGAGGAGGGTGCCGGGCTGATTCGCGGTGTCATCCTGATCTCAGACGGACGCCAGACCATCGCTGGCGATGTCGCCGGAACAGCGCAGCGGCTGGCAAGACTGCAGGTGCCGGTGTACGCAGTTCCGATTGGTTCCCGGCTTCCGCCGCGCGACCTTTCGATTGTTGCCGTGGAGTCCCCGGAAGCCGTTTTTCTGAACGACAAAGCTCAGATCCGTGTGTCGATCGGTACATCGGGCTTCGAAGGCGAACCTCTCACTGTGCGTCTGAAACAGGGCGAAGTCCTGGTGTCGGAACAAACGGTCAGTCCGGCGACGGACCATGCCAGCGTGACGTTCGATATTCCGTCCGACAAGGCCGGTCGGTTCGACTATCGCGTGGAAACCGGAACACAGCCGGGGGAACTGCGTGATGACAATAATGGTCGCGATCTCAGCCTGCAGGTGGTCGATAACAAAGCCCGGGTCATGCTTGTCGAAGGTGATGCCCGTTGGGAATTCCGTTACCTGAAGAATCTGCTCGACCGCGACAAACAGGTCGAACCGCTCACGGTGCTTCTGCATCAGCCGTTTCTGGATCTGCTCAATCAGTCCTCTATTCCAGACAAGCTTCCGGAATTCGAAGTCTTCCGCGAACAGCTGGCCAAAACGGATCTCTTGATCGTCGGCGACATCGATCCGCTGGAGGTGCAACCTGGCGTATGGGAAATGATCGATCAGGCTGTCACACGCGATGGGCTGACGCTGCTGGTGATTCCTGGTCGAAGTCACATGCCGCATGGATTTACATCACCTGTTCTGAAATCGCTGCTGCCAGTCACGGAGACTCGTCAACGATTGGCGGAGAAATTTCTCGTGACATCGCCGGACGCCGAACAGACATCGTTTCGTCTGTCACTCGGAGTCGATGCATCTGCATTGCCCATGTTTCAACTGAATGCTGATCCGGCCGACCGCAACAACGCATTCGCGACCCTGCCCGGTCATCCGTGGATCTACGGCGGCACCGCCAAACCCGGTGCCACGGTCTGGGCCACGGCCACGATTTCCGGTGTTGACGTCGCCGCTGAACCCACCATCCTGCATCACGATTATGGCTTCGGGCAGGTTGTCTGGATGGGACTTGACAGTACGTGGCGTTGGCGACGACGCGCCGGTGATGAGTGGCATTATCGCTTCTGGGGGCAACTGATCCGCTGGGCAGCACGGAACAAAGCCGCAGCTGGCAATGACAACGTGCGAATGTCGCTGTCCGACGTCGTGATCGATGAATCGGAAACGGTCGAGGCGCTGGTGCGATGGAATCCAAAACTGCTGCCACAGCTGGAAGGCGCGGAGGTGGAAATTGTGGCGACGTTGGTTGAACCACCCCCAGATATGCGTGCTGCCCGCGACCTGGAGATTTCAAAGCAGTCGCCGCATGATGCTGTCGTGGCGCCGGCCGAATTCGTTACGATGTTGACGCCATCCACAGAAGCCGCAGAACGGTATGTCGGTCGCCTGCCACGCCTGTCCGCCGGTACATGGAAGGTCCAGCTGCGAGTCACCGGTGGAAATCTGAACCAGGACGAGATGATTCAAAGCGAAATCGTTGTTCGCAAACAGATGTCGCAGGAACTTGCCAACGTCAGTTGCAACCGTGCCCTGCTGACCCAACTTGCAGACCTGACCAACGGAGCTGTCGTCGAGCCCTTCGAAGCCGCACGATTGGTATCGCTGATTCAGCCACAGGACCGCCCGGAGGAGAAAATTCAGGAACGCACAATCTGGGATCATTGGGTCGTCCTGTTAATCTTCTTCACGCTCCTGACATCGGAATGGGTGTTGAGAAAACTAAATGGATTACCCTAGGAGTCTGTGAAAGAAATCTCGTGAAAAGCACACAATCCAAAACAGCAGACGTGGTGATCATTGGCCACGACGACGGTCACACTTTTCGTGATGTGCTGCAGATGTTGCATCGAAACAATCAGTCGCGCGTAGTTTCGGAGTTCCGGACTCTGTTGGGAGCACTGGAGGCTGGACTTGGCCAGGCGATGTCGGCGGATTTCGTGATTGTCCTGCAGTCGTACTCGAATGAATTCTCGCAGCAGGAGATCAATGAGCTGATTGGACGGTGCTTGTTCGGGCGTATCCTGTGTTGCTACGGTCCGTGGTGTACTTCCGACGGTCGCAGTCATGAACTCTGGCCAGTGGCATTTCGCATCCCCGCCACATCGGCAACGTCCATCGTCGAACTGGAGCTCCTGGGTTTTCAGACCAACACCCAGGCGTTGTTTCCGATGTCTGCCGGCGAAGAAGTCTTCGCCCACCGTAGCCAGTTTCCGAACACCATTGAA
>JAYUVA010000179.1:0-2952 GCA_043754375.1 Candidatus Kuenenia sp.
ATCGCCGACATAGAGAATCAGGAACGGCGGAATGCCTTTGCCTTTCGCCACATGTGTCACGGCCGAATAGTCAAGATGCTTCGCCGGATCGTTGCCGAATTTCTCACGGTGGCCAAACTTCGCCTGCGGCTGATGATGGACACGGCGACGAGTTTCAGCCGTCTCGATAATTGCTGGCACATCGTAAGTGTCGCCATCGACAGGTACGCAGCCCTTGATGCTGGCCAGAGACAGGCCCTCCGCCTTGAGATATTGGTCATCAATGCAGATCAACGCGGCGAGTTGCGCGCCGGCAGAATGGCCCATGACGAGGATTCGGTTCGGATCGCCGCCGTGCTCCGCAATGTGATTATGTACCCAGTGCATGGACTTGGCGATGTCGCGAAAAATCGTCTCCATCTCGACGCCTGGCAGCAGTCGATAGTTTGTGGAGACAAAGACGAATCCCTTATCGACAAAGGCCTTCGGCTTCACCTGGACACTGGTCTTGTCACCCGTCTGCCAACCGCCGCCGTGAATCCAGAAAACCACCGGCAGGTTTTTCGCATCCGGCGGAGCATAAACATCCAGCACCTGCCGCTCGTGTGCCGGTTCAGCGTAGGGAATGTTGCTTTTGACATCCTGAGCCTGAGCTCCGGACAGAAAAGCGAAGGCGATGACAAGTGGGGCGAGAAGCTTCATGGGGTTCTTTCTGGCATGAGGAGTTGGAGGATGACATTCAGTTCCGATGGAGATCGAAAATTGCAAATTCTTCCAGGGTGTGACTGGGCTGCACAAAAGTCCTGGTATTTAACGGGGCTGATTTGTCCGAGTTTTGTTCCACGCTGAAACAACAACGTTTCGACAAGTCCCTTCTCCCCCGAGATCGGGGGAGAAGGTGGCCGACAGGCCGGATGAGGGGGCCTTCAACGATGACACCATGCGAAAAAAGCCCCCTCACCCTGCCCTCTCCCCCAATTCGTTTGCGGCGACGCTGCCGCATAATACAGTGTGCAGACATGCAAACGAATTGGGGGAGAGGGGACACTTTTAGGTCGTTCCAAATAGAACAAATCTTATCCAAAGATGAACATGCGAAATGCGTCTTTTTGCGCAATTTTCCGGCAACATCAATCGTTCCAGATCAGCACTTCTGAAACGCCGCTCCGCGCCTGTCCGCGATGCGTGAACACAATGCGGACTTTCGAGGATGTCACAGGCTCGAAGCGGGCTTCGTTCCATTGGCTGCCGACTGGTTGTTCGGGCGACTTCTTCGTATTGCTGACGTCACGCCACTCGGATCCCGTCCAGTGCTGGATCACATACGAGGCTGGAGGCTGCACACCGCCTCGGTCGTCGTAGATCGCAAGTTCGACTCGACGAAACTCCACATCACGACCGAGGTCAATCTCCAGCCAGTCGGTCGCCGTCGGCGATTCGTAGCTGGTCCAGCGATTCATCGGCGTCGGCAGGAAGACCGTCCTGCCGTCAATGGCACTCGCGGGCTTGCCGCCGAAACGATCTGAATATGAGGCCGATGCTTTGGGAAAACAGTCCGGCTTCGGGTTCCATGCGAGGTTGCCTGCCGGTGGCGCAACCGATTCCAGCGGAAGCTGTACATCGCCCCAGGCTTCGATCTCCGTGAGTCCCGATTTTCCTTCCGCCGGATGATGCAGCGTGACTCGAAGTTTCGTGGTTTCGAGCGGATCGAAACTCACGATGTTGGCACGGTGACCAGCCGGACTGTCGAGTACACCGTCCGGGGATTTGATCGAACGCCATGTATTGTCGATCCATGCGTCCAGTTCGATTCGTGGCGGAGCACGCACGACTGAGTCCCTCACGTCACTATCGTCGAGCGGATAGAGCTTCACCGCATGAAGCTTACGGGGCGTGCCAAAATCGATGATCACCGAATCCTGCGCGTGCGGTGATCCTTCGCACGTCCAGCGATTCGGCGGATGCGGCACGTACCAATAATTGCCATCATTCAACTTGCTGGCGGACGTCGCAGGGGACACGTACGACGCTGTCAGTCGAGGGTAGTAATCGCCGTCGTTGTTCACCGCAAAGTTCGTCGCCGTCGTAGCTTGACTCTCTGAGTCGAGCCCTTCTGGAAGCAACTCGACTCGGAGAGTCAAGCTACGGAGTGTCAGCGACTTCGCAGCCGGCTTGCCATCCACCAGCACATGCAGCCCAGCCCCAAATTTGTATCGTTTGCCGTTTTTGTCCCAGACCACGCTGATCAGGTGACCGCGATAGGGCACATCATCGAGCGCGAAATAGTCCCAATCGGCTGGCGTGAGCGGATTCACTTCCAGACTGTCGTCATCGCGCGGAGTCAGGCCGACCAGGCCGGTGATCACAAGGTCGCAGAAGCCCGAATGAAAATAGTGTTCCGAATGGTTGTAGCCGTCATGGCCCTCGAACGAGCCCGTGTCCGGATGCAGCGCCTCGGCGAGATAGGGCTTGCCATCCTTGCGGTGCGATCGAGCGTAGATCTGCAGCAGCTTGATGTAGTCGGCCTTTGTCGGCAGTGATTCCGCCCCCGAGTCACCGGCGCGTTGCACGACATTTGCCACGGACTTCAGCGTCTGAGTCGTCGCATACGGCCATGACTGACCGCTCCACCAGCAGCAGGAGTTCCTGAGCAGGAACATCGGATCGTTCCGTTCGACGGTCGATGGTCCGAAGTCCGCATAAAAGCCGTCGCGGTCCATCAGTTTCGGCCAGGAAGCTTCGTGTTTCCCCCCCCGATCAATCATGTTGAACTGCCATGGCACATAACCGATCAACTCACGGCCGTGGGAATCCCCGGCGAACTCGCCGTCCTCATAAGTTTTCGTCAGAGCCTTAATCTTGTGGCCGTCACGCTCTTCGTCGTTCTTGTAAACCGGGAAGAAGAATTTTCGCTGATCGTCCCACAGCAATTGCAGCATCTTTGATTTGAGCGACTCCGCTTTCATCTCAAAT